>JAISTA010000214.1 GCA_031272845.1 Oscillospiraceae bacterium | reverse complement strand
GGCCCAAAAGTCAACCAGCGTAACGCCGCTCAGTATAGTATCGACAAAGTTCTGTTTGGTAAGCTCCATAACACACTCCTGTTTGCTTTTTGAAAGGTACTCTTATTATATCATTAATTTGTAAAAATACAAGTCCGGGGACTTAACTGTTTATGAAAAAAATCGCAATTATTATGGGCAGCGACAGCGACCTGCCAAAGCTTCAGCCCGCGATAGACACGCTCGCGGAGCTCGGCGTCTCCCCTGCCCTGCGCGTTATTTCCGCGCACAGAACGCCGGAGCAGGCGCACGAATTCAGCAAAACCGCCCGCGATAACGGCTTCGGCGTTATAATTGCGGCGGCCGGCATGGCGGCGCACCTTGCCGGTGTTCTCGCCGCCTCAACAACGCTGCCTGTAATCGGAATTCCGATTGCCTCCGGTGCGCTCGCGGGAAAGGACGCGCTGTACTCGACCGTTATGATGCCGCCCGGCGTGCCCGTCGCGACAGTCGGGATAGACGGGGCGAAAAACGCGGCGCTTCTCGCGGTTCAGATTCTGGCGGTGGACGACGCGGAGCTGACGCGGAAGCTGACAGAGTACAAAAAAGGTCTCGCGGAAAAGGTTATCGCGGCGGACAAAAAGATAAATTCACAAAACTAAGGGTATAGCAAAATGAAGCTTACAAAGGTAAAACAGCTGTATGAGGGCAAGGCGAAAAAGGTCTGGGCGACAGAGGACCCGGAGTACGTCATAGTCGATTATAAGGACGACGCAACGGCCTTTAACGGCGAAAAGCGCGGTACGATCACAGGCAAGGGCGCGATCAACAATAAAATGACGAACTATTTTATGCGGCGCATGCAGGAGGCCGGCATAAAAACGCACTTTGTCGAGGAGTTGTCCGACCGCGAGACGATCGTGCGCTCGGTCAAAATTATTCCGCTTGAGGTCATTGTGCGCAATATCGCGGCAGGCTCGTTTTCCAAGCGCTACGGCGTTGCGGAGGGCACGGTTTTTGACGCGCCCGCGTCAGAATTTTCATATAAGGACGACGCGCTCGGCGACCCGATGATAAACGACGAATACGCCGTCGCGCTCAAGCTCGCGGCATACGACGAGATTGCCGAAATTCGCAAAACCGCGTACCGCGTGAACGGGATTCTGAAAAAAATCCTTGCCGAATGCGGCGTTACGCTTGTTGACTTCAAGATTGAGCTGGGAAAAACGTCAGACGGCGAGATTATACTTGCGGACGAAATTTCACCCGACACATGCCGCTTCTGGGACATAAAAACAGGCGAAAAGCTCGACAAGGATCGCTTCCGCCGCGACCTCGGAAACGTCGAGGGCGCTTACAACGAAATGTACAGGCGCATATTCGGCTAAGCCGAGCATGCGGCGGTTTGCCGCGCAGATAAACGGCGGTTTACCGCCGAAAGCACTATTTTACTGGAGAAAACTCACCTAAAAATGTCAGAGCAAAGCTCATATTCAAAATCATATGCCGCCTCGGGCGTCGATATAACGGCCGGCTACGAGTCCACGGCGCTCATCTCCCCTATGGCGAAATCGACGTTCACGCCGGGCGTTTTGTCGGGGCTGGGCGGCTTCGGCGGAATGTTCGCGCCGGATCTTACCGGGATAGCAGAGCCTGTGTTTGTTTCTGGAACAGACGGCGTCGGCACAAAGCTGAGAGTCGCTCAGAATCTCGGCATACACGACACGATAGGAATTGACGCGGTCGCCATGTGCGTCAACGACATTATCTGCTGCGGCGCAAAGCCGCTGTGGTTTCTGGACTATCTCGCCGTCGGGAAAAACTACCCCGAAAAGATTGCGGATATAGTGTCCGGCGTAGCCGACGGCTGCCGTCAGGCCGGCTGTGCGCTGATCGGCGGCGAAACAGCAGAACACCCCGGTATTATGCCGCCGGACGACTATGATATAGCGGGCTTTGCGGTCGGCGTTGTTGACAAAAAGGACATTATCCTGCCGGAGCGCGTTCAGCCGGGCGACGCGGTGCTTGCGGTGGCCTCCTCGGGAATGCACTCCAACGGATTTTCGCTTGTGCGCAAGGTGTTTTCCGCAATCGCGCTGGACAAATACTACCCGGAGCTTGAGCAGACGCTCGGAGAAGAGCTTTTAACGCCGACAAAAATCTATGTCCGCGCGATACTGGAGCTTATAGCCGTGTTCGGCGACAGGATTCACGGCATATCGCACATAACGGGCGGCGGGTACTACGAGAACATTCCGCGCGTTTTGCCGGAGAACGTCAATGCCGTAGTCAATACCGCAAAAATTCCGGTGCCGCCGATTTTCACGCTCCTTGCCGAGGCGGGAAGCATCCCCCTGCGCGATATGTACAACACCTACAATATGGGAGCGGGTCTGATTGTTATCGCGAACGCCGATGTGGCGGACAGCGCGGTAAAGCTGCTGCACACGCTCGGAGAAACCGCGTATATCTGCGGAGAGGTCATTCCCGGAAGCGGTCAGGTTGAGGTTGTGCTGTAATGGCGGTGAAAACTGCGGTGTTTGTCTCCGGCGGCGGAACAAACCTACAGGCAATAATCG
>JAISTA010000207.1 GCA_031272845.1 Oscillospiraceae bacterium | reverse complement strand
CACTGCACCTCGCGCCGAACAGAGAACTTTTCGTTCCCGCCAAAAGACTTGCGTCGCAAAGAACACCAACAACGCGATAAAGTAAAAGCCTCCCCGCCAGGGTATTTCCCCGCATTATTAACCGCTTAATGAGCACCATTCAGAACGCCTGCTACAAAACTACTCAAAAAATACATATTCACAGCGAGAAAAAACCTATTGCAAAGGTGTACGCGGTGTGATATAATTTTTTTAGTAAAATATTAAGGCGTTTTTGTATATCGTCAGCGTAAAAAAGGTGACGTATCCGCAAAAACACCCAAAAAACAAACTCGGAGGAAACACACAATGAGTGACAAAAAATACCTCGGCGTATTCGATGATGTAAACGACGCGATCGCCGCGGCACAGGATGCACAGAAAAAGCTTATGGGACATAAGTTCGTAGACGGTAAATCCGTCCCGAACTACACGATTGACGACCGTCAGACAATGATTGAGGCAATCAAAAAGGTTGCGCTTGATAACCTTGACATTATCTGCGACAAGGAAGTTACAGAGTCCGGCTATGGCCGCTATTGGGACAAGCTTGAGAAGAACTGGGGCTCGTTTCTCTGGACGCCCGACACGAAGGACGTTCCCGAAATTACATACTACGGCTCAAAGGGCCTGACGGTTGAGTACTACGCTCCGTTTGGAATCATCGGCGCCGTTACGCCCGTCACAAACCCCGCTTCAACAATTATCGCCAACACAATTTGCAACCTCGCGGTCGGCAACGGCGTAATCTTCAACCCGCACCCGGCAGCGCCGGACGCGGCGCAGTACACCTGCGACCTCGTTAACCGCGCAATTGTCGGCGCGGGCGGCCCGGAAAACCTTGTTGTTATCCCGTCCAAGCCCACACTCGGCACGCTGGATGCTATTATGCACCACCCGGAAATCCGGCTTCTGCTCGGAACCGGCGGACCCGCAATGGTTTCCGCGCTTATGGCCAGCGGCAAAAAGGTTATCGCGGCAGGCCCGGGCAATCCGCCGTCTATCATCGACTCTACGGCTGACATTAAGAAAGCCGCGCTTAACCTCACAATGTCCTCGACGTTTGACAACAACATCCTCTGCGTCGGCGAAAAAGAGTGCTTCTGCGTGGACGAGGTGTTTGACGAGTTCTTTGCCGCAATGGGCGAGGAAATGATTGACGAGCATTATGAAGCGGCCAAAACCGTTTTTGAAAATGTTGTTTACCCGAACCTGCCGGAAGCGGAGCGCGCCTCCCGCAAGTGGGTTGAGGTTGACCCGCGCTTCAAGAACAAGCTCCTGTCGAAGGACGACGTCAAGAAGCTCATCGAAATGTGCCTCGTTCCCCCGAAAGAAGAGGGCGGCGAGTGGACGGCAAACAAAAAGTACGTCGGAAAGGACTGCGAGGTCATCCTGCGCGACGCCGGAATCCCGTTTGAGGGACATCCGCGCCTTGCTTACTATGAGGCCGACAATAACGATCCGTTCGTACAATCCGAGCAGATGATGCCGATCTTCCCGATCGTGCGCGCAAAGGACTTTGAGGACGCGGTAGAAAAAGCAGTATTTGCCGAGCACGGCAACCTGCACTCCGCTTCAATCTGGACAAAGGATCTTTATAAGGCCACATACTTCGGCAAGCGTATCAATACAACCGTGTTTGTCATGAACGGACGCACATTTGCGGCGTTCGGCCTCGGCGGCCAGGGCTCAAACTCCCCGACAATCGCCACGCCGACAGGAGAGGGCGTTACGGGGCCGCAGAGCTTTGCGCGTAAACGCCGCTTTGTCATGGCTGACGGCCAGGGCTTTACGGTGTAAAAATCGTTTGTGTCCGCTTCGCGGGGGCACAAAACGGGATAATAATGTAATTCCGACGGTCAGGCAAAGCCCGGCCGCCGGAATCAGATTGAATTTGCGCGCTGCCGCGCGTGGTGTGCGCCGCTTTTGCGGCGGGTACCTGTGCGCGGTGCGCGTGCCTGGTGCCGCAGCTTGCGGTATATCGGCGAAAACCGGCAACAAACGCCCGGGCCCGGCTGGGTTCGGGCGTTTGTCGTATCATTAAAAAGACCGCCGTTTTTTTTGCGGCGGCTAACCCATTAATTACAGGAAACAACACATATGAACATAACAAAATTTGAGGATTTTGCGGCGGAAGCCAAGAAAATGCCTAAAAAAGCGGTCGTAGCCGTCATTCAGGCGCAGGACGAGCACACGCTGGACGCAATTGTAAACGCAAAAAAAGAGGGTATAGTCGAGGCTCGGCTGTACGGACTTACGGACAAAATCACGGAGCTGCTCAAGGAGGTCGGCGGCAATCCGGCGGACTTTGAGATAATCCAGGCGGACAGCGAGGAGGCCGCAATTGCCGCCGCCGTCGCTGACATAAACGCCGGCAAGGCCTCCGCGATCATGAAGGGAAAGCTCGACTCGGCGAATTTCCTGCGCGCCGTTGTGTCCAAGGAAAACGGACTGCGCGGCTCGGGAAAGCTTTCGCTTGTCGGCTTTTACGACCCCAAGGTGTATCACAAGCTGTTCGCCGTGTCCGATATGGGCATGAACACAACGCCTGACGTGGACGGCAAAAAGGCGATTATCACAAACGCCGTCGGACTGCTGCGCAAGCTCGGAATCGACAAGCCAAAGGTTGCGGTGCTGTCCGAGAGCGAAAAGGTCAACGCAAAAATTCCCGCCTCGGTTGACGCGGGCGCGATTAAAGAAGCCTGGGCCGCCGGCGAGTTCGCGCAGGACGCGATCATTGAGGGACCGATTTCCTTTGACCTCGCAACAGACGCGGGCAGCGCCGTAATCAAGGGCTATTCCTCACCTGTCGCGGGTGACGCGGATCTGCTTATAGTGCCGGACGTCGTCACAGGAAACGTCCTCGTCAAGTGCCTGACGGGAATCGCCAAGACAAACACCGCCGGAACAATCCTCGGCGCGAAAATCCCGGTAATAATGACCTCGCGGTCGGCTGAGGCCTCGGATAAGTTTTATTCAATTGCGCTTGCGGCGCTGGCCAGTCAGGCGTAAGCAGACTTTTTGCGGCGGAAAGACGTACGGTGCGGCGGTGGGGGCGTGTCCCGTGCGGCGGCGGCGCCGTAGGGGACGGCGTCCTCGACGTCCCCTACGTTAAGGGCTCGGGTCTGTGTGTTTTTTGGCACGAACCGCGTGATTTCGGGGGCGGGACGCTGAGGGCAGCGTCCCCTACAACGTAGAACCGCCCGGAATGTAGTGCCCACCACCGCACCCGCATGTCCCGACGCGCAAAGCGCGGAGGCAGACGTACGCACCCGACCGCACCAACGCCGTACGGTACCGCCGCCTGACGCCATGTCTGGCGGCAACCCAAGGGCCGGGACGTCGAGGACGCCGTCCCCTACGGAAACGTTGTGGCAACGGGCACGCAACCGCACCGCAAGGACGCACCCGCCGTTACCAAAACGCTCGCCTCGTCGGGAGACGCACTACATTGCCGCTAGAGCGTGCGGCAGCAATCGTAGCAGTACCGTCCTTCCGGCCACCACCCTCACCGCAGTCCGCGCACACCGACTGTCTTACCTAAGTCTTTAGCCCCGGTCAGGCTTCGCCCCTGCGTGCGGCGGTGCATAGGGCGTTCGGACGCTGCACCGCACCAGTCATTGTGTGGGTAGGGACTACATTGTACCACCGCCGTAGCCCGGCATAAAAAAAGATTTGCTTCTTTCTAAAAGAAGTCGCCCCTTTTTGGTTACTTTTTCCGGCGAAGCGGAAAAAGTAACCGCCCGCCGCGTAGGCGCTCTAGCT
>JAISTA010000173.1 GCA_031272845.1 Oscillospiraceae bacterium | reverse complement strand
GTCGTCGTCCTTGCCGGGTTACGACACGCCTGCGTCCTCCTCCTGGCAATCCGAAAAATATCCTCGCAAATCCGAATCGCTTTCCAAGTGGTTTGGCTATAATTCCGTTCTGTTACTGGAATAATAGCACATTCGGCTCCGCAAGTCAACATGTTTCTAGTATGTGAAAGCGCGTGTGACTTATGCGCCGCAAACACAAACACCCTGCGGAAAAAGCGTCTCCCGCAGGGTGTTTTGTCTATCAAGGCACTTCGCGGCGCTACTGCACCGCATCCGCAAACGCGTGGAGCATTCTCGCGACCTGTGCGCGCGTAGCGCTTTGCTGCGGGCCGAAGGTTCCGTCCGGGAAGCCGCTGATTATCTTCGCCTTTACGCACCAGCGCACGGAGTCCTGCGCGTAGGCTGAAATTGAGCTTTCGTCAAAGAACTCAAGCGCCGGCAGTCCGGATGCGTCCGCCTTGCCGAGCTTTACCGCATACTTGTACAGTATCGTAGTGAGCTGCTCACGCGTTATCGGCATATCCGGCGAAAATGTCGTGTCCGAGGTGCCGTAAACAATGCCCTGTTCCCTCGCCCAAATTACCGCCGGAGCGTAATACGCGTCCGCCGCAACGTCTGTAAAGGTCAGCGCGGCGGCGGAGCCCGGTCTTCCGGCAAAGCCCCAAAGCACTGTCACGAGCATACCTCGCGTCATCGCGTCTTCCGGAGAAAAGGTGGTTGCCGAGGTTCCGGCAAACAGCTTGTGCTCAAACGCGTAGCGAATATCGTCTATATACCAAGCTTTTCTTGAAACATCCAAAAACGGCGGTATCCAAGGCGTGCCGGAGGCCTGCGGGGAGAAGATGTACGAGTAGTAACCGTAGTAGCTGTTCTCGTCGTCTCCCTCCGTGTCAAGCTTATCCTCGGCAATACCTTTCAGATTGGACTTTTCAATGTAGTTGTTCGAGCAGTCTACCGCGTATATTTCAGTATTTGCCGAAAGGTCAAGCGCGGTGAGGTAATTCCATGAACAAACGAGCTCGAACAGTAAAGCGTTGTTTGAAAGGTTGAGCGCCGTCAGTCTGTTATCTGAACAATACAAAGCCCTAAGATCCGTATTCGCCCTTATGTTAAGCTCAGAAAGCTGATTCCCGGCACAGCTAAGCGACTGCAAGCCGGTATTTTTATAAACGTCAAGCCTTGTAAGGCTGTTGTTTGAACAATCTAAGCCATACAGGTATTCCGCATTTTTTACGTCCAGGCTTGTCATACCATTGTTGGTGCAGTTCAGATAGCAGACGCTCTGCCCGGGTTCGATTGTAAAGGTCTTCAGCTGATTATAGCTGCAATTAAGATGATACACGCTCTGCGGCAATTCCAGCTCAGAAATGCTGTTGTTCGCGCAATCCAACGTATCTATATGCGTGAGGCTTGACAAATCGAGCGCCGTCAGTCTGTTTTCCGAACAATAAATATCTATCAGTTCTCTGTTCCAGCTCAAATTCAAATACGACAGCGCATTATTTGAGCAGTCAAGGTAGTACAGCTCGCTGTTTTTTGAAAGCTCCAGCGATGAGATGCTGTTGTTATAGCATATGAGCCGTTCAAGCTTTGTGTTTCGGCTTACATCCAAATACGTAAGCTTGTTGTCGCCGCAACCGAGGTATGTAAGCTCACGGCAGGCGGATACGTCAATTGACGTCAGCCCCTCATACCAAAAGCTCACACCGACGACGGGATATCCGGATATCGTCCCCGGCACAACAACGCTCGTTCCCTTGCCGTTGTAGTCCGTTATCGTAACCTCCTTATTGCTGACAGAATACGAAAAATCGTTCGCGCTTGTCGCGGCGGACGCAACCGGTGCCGCCGCGAAAATGAAACTGACTGCCGCCGCGATACTGACAAGCAGCGCCGCGCTTCTGACTAACTTTTTCATTTGTTCTCCTTTGCGTTTAGCTCTTTTTGGCCCGACTTTGAGGTCTACTGTTCCGGTACAGCGATTTCCGGCGATTCCGCCACAACAGGCTCCGCCGCACCCCTATTCAGGAACCTGCCGACGACCTCTTTAATGTCCAGACCCAGCGTTTTCTTGCTGATCTCATTGATCTGCGAAATTTTGTCCACGCCGCCCTGAATCAGCTGCGTCGTCGAGTCGCCGTACATCACAATGCTGTCGATGTTTGAGATCGGCTCGGCAAGCGCCTTTGCAATCTCCGGCAGCTTCTCAAAATACATGTTGAGTATGGCGGCGCTCTCCATTTTCGCCTGCGCCTCCGCCTTGCGCTCAAGCGCCTCAGCTTCGGCAATACCCCTCGCGCGGATAGACTCCGCGTCGGCAAGGCCGCGCGCGCGAATCGCGTCCGCGTCAGCCAGCGCCCTGATTTTGATCGACTCGGCTTCTGCTATCGCCGTCTGCTCGATTCTGTACTTCTCCGCGTCAGCCTGCTTGCGGACTATCGCGTCCAACTCCTTTTCCTTCAGCGCGACCTGCTTTTCCTTGAGTTCAAGCTCTTTTTCGGCGCGCGCCGTCGCCGCCTGAACCTCTGTTTCGTTCACGGTTTTCAGCTGCTCGTTGGACTGGATCTGATACGCCGCGTCCGCCTTTGCCTTTTCGCTGTCAGACTCCTGCTTGTACGCGGCCTCCTTTACGGCAAGAATCTTCTGCTGCTCCGCGATATTCGCGTCAGCCTGAGCGCGCGCCTGAGCGCCCTCCTCGTCGGCCTTTGCCTGCGCAATCTTAATGTCGCGCTCGCTGTCCGCGCGGGAGATTGCCGCCGCCTTTTGGATGGACACAAGGTTGTCGATACCCAAATCGACAATCGCGCTCTGATTGTCATCGATATTCTGGACGTTAAACGAGACGATCTCCAGCCCCAGCGCGTTAATATCGTCCACGGCGTTGCGGTGGATGTTCTCGGAGAACAGCTGCTTGTTCGTGACAAGCTCCGTCAGCTTCATCTGACCCGCAATTTCGCGCATGTTTCCGGAAAGCACCTCCTGCACGTTTTTGCCGACATCGGCAAGCCCCATGTTCAGAAAATGCTGCGCCGCAAACTGGATAAATTTCGGCTCCTTGCTGATTTTAACGTTCGCAACAGCGTCTACATTGACGTTTATGTAGTCCGAGGTCGGGATGTCCTTTGCCTGAATATCAAGCTGAATTACAGCAAGGTTCAGCTTGTCGATCCGCTCGAAAAACGGTATTGCAAAGCCCGCCTTGCCGATAAGCACCTTAGGCTGGCGGCGCAGACCCGAAATGATGAGCGCCTTGTCGGGCGGCGCCTTGCGGTATGATATAAGAAAGATGAATATCAGAACAGCGGCCGCGATTAGTGTGTATATCAGTTTTTCCATATTTCCAAATGTCCCCTTGTGTTACCCTAAAAGTTTGGTTGGTTTTGGTTATTCTGCCGTCATGATAGCACAAAACTTCGCTAATGTAAAGAATTTTTTTCGGCAGCTTTTCGCATAATTAAATTTGTAATGTAAAAGACGGGGAAAATGAATTCCCCCGCCTTTTGTGATTGCATTTTGTTCGCCGAGATCGAATTCGGCGCGGCGGCTACTCCTAATTCACATATCCGTACAATATCGTCACGACCTCGGCGCGCGTCGCCGTGTTCTGCGGGCCGAACGTGCCGTCCGGGTAGCCGGAGACAACGCCGTTCGCCTTGCTCCACTGCACGGCCGGCACCGCCCACGCGCTGATCGCGGCAGTGTCGCCGAAGGTCAGCTCAACGCCGGAGTAGTCCTTGCTGTCGCCCTTCATCTGCGCGTACTTGTACAGGAACATAACCGCCTGCTCACGCGTCACGCTGCCGCTTGGGTCAAAGAGCCCGCCGCCAACGCCGGAGGTTACCCCCGCCGACACCGCCCATGAAACCGCATTCGCGTACCAGTCGGCCGCCGAAACGTCGGAGAAGCTTGCCGAAACGGCGACTTTCGGCTTACCCGCAAGGTTGTACAGCACCTGCACGAACTCCGCGCGCGTCATGGTGTTGGACGGACGGAACGTGTTGTCCGGGTACCCGGTGACGATTTCGGCGGAGGCCGCCCAGTCTACGTATTCGCAATACCACTGATTTGTCGGTGTATCCCAAAAAACAGCGTTGACCAAGCTTCCCAGATAACTAATCGCCTCGGAATACGTCATTGCAAAGTCGGTATCGGAATCGCCGTCCAGCATTAGCGTCGCCGAATCTGCCGGTACTCTTAGTTTATCAAACTCGGATTTTGATATTTTTGTGCCGTTGAGGTAGTAGGAATTGCCGCTTGTCCCGCTTTCAACATATTCAAGAGTTTCCGCAGCAATCAGCTTGCCTGATTTGTATTCATATCTTGTTTGTTTTCCCCAATGGCTGCCTCCCGAATCGCCACGGTTTTCTCCGTGAGTATATAAAACTCCATCCTTGACATAAACCTGATAGCGGCCGGCACTCACGTTATATTCCAAAATTGTTGGCTCCAGCAAACGTTTTACCGTTCCGTCAAACGTCCATATAGACAGCATAAATGCGTCTTCTTTC
>JAISTA010000138.1 GCA_031272845.1 Oscillospiraceae bacterium | reverse complement strand
ACCGCACCTGTCATTGGGTGGGTACGCACCACATTGCAGCACCGCTGTTGCCCGGCATAAAGCGATTTTGCTTCTTTTCTCAAGAGAAAAGAAGTCGCCCCTTTTTGGTTACTTTTTCCAGCGAAGCGGAAAAAGTAACCGCCCGCCGCGTAGGCGCTTTTGCTTCGCAAAGAAGAGCAGCTAAATCCCAATTCCAAACATAGCACCCGCCCCAAACAGAGAACACTTCGTTCCCGCCTTGAGTTTTCTGTTAAAAAGAACTCTCGCACCACAAAAAAACACAGCCCGGCGGCCCACCGCCAAAAAGAAGAGGAAAAGACAACCGTGCAAATCCCCCCCTACAGAACCTACGCGGAAATAGACCTATCCGCCGCGCGCGAAAACTACCGCGCCGTCTGTGCCGCCGCGCCTAAGGCGCGTGTCTGCTGCGTCGTAAAGGCCAACGCCTACGGACACGGCGCGGTGCGGCTGGCCCGCGAATACTCGGCGCTTGGGTGCCGCAATTTCGCCGTGGCTACGCTGACGGAGGCGTTGGAGCTGCGCGAGGCCGGAATCGCCGGAGATGTTCTGATCCTCGGCTATACACCGCCGGATTTTGCGCAGCCTTTACTCGAAAACAGCCTGGCACAGACAGTCTTTGACCTCGAGACCGCGCGGGAGTATTCCGTCGCCGCGCAAAAAGCTCGGAAAACTCTTACTCTTCACGCAAAAATCGAAACCGGAATGGGGCGGCTCGGCTTTTTGTCGGCGGAACCGCTCGCTGAGGCGATGTCACTTCCGGGACTGCGCGTTGAGGGCGCGTTCTCGCATTTTGCCGTGAGCGACGAAGCCGGAGGCGAAGAGTACACGTGCCGTCAGTTCGAGACGTTTACGGAAACCGTGTGCCGTGCGGAGGACGCGGCGGGACTGCGCCTTGCGGTAAAGCACATCTGCAATTCCGGCGGAATTTTCAACTATCCGGAGTATCATCTGGATATGGTTCGCGCGGGAATTTGCCTTTACGGCTGCGCGCCGGAACCGATTGCAGGACGCGATCCGGCGCGGCTAACCCCCGTAATGTCGCTTAAAACGCGGATTGCG
Organism: Oscillospiraceae bacterium; assembly: GCA_031272845.1. Classification (GTDB taxonomy): domain Bacteria; phylum Bacillota; class Clostridia; order Oscillospirales; family Oscillospiraceae; genus JAIRRO01. The sequence continues at coordinate 5,754 of JAISTA010000138.1, read as the reverse complement.
AGCGTCAAGCGCGTCAAGGCCGGGCAAACGGTAAGCTACGGCAGGACGTACACGGCGCAGGCTCCGTCCAACATAGCGGTTCTGCCCGCAGGGTACGCGGACGGACTGCCGAGAATCGCGTCGGGCAAGTTTTCCGTCGCCGTCGGGGACAAGCTGTATCCGCAGGTCGGCCGGATTTGTATGGATATGTGTATGGTAAATCTCGGCGAGGACGCGGTGCCCGCCGGCACGGAGGCTGTCATTTTCGGCAAGCACCCGGCTCAAACGGCAAAGGATCTGGCGGAATGCGCCGGGACGATTTCCTATGAGGTGCTATGCGCAGTCAGCGGGAGAGTACCGAGGAGCTATACCGGAGAGGCAACGCAACGGACAAATTGGAATTTGGAGGCTGTTTTTGGTCGTGAGGAGTTGATGGAATGAGCCAAAATGATTCTTGGACGGATTTTAGAATTGAAATTCAAAAAATAATTGCAGAACATCAGCTGAATATTGTTACATTAAACATACATGATTGGAAGCCCATCGAACACCGTATTATGGAATATTTTACAGGCGCAAAAAATTCCGAACTCACATGGATGTGGGAAAATAATATTTTGAGTAAGTTCAAATGTTACGCAAAGGAAGTGTCAGATTCTAAACAGCTCTTTAATGTGCTTTTGGATATTGTCAATCATAATGAAGCTGTGTGGTTGTTTCTTGAGGATTCCTTACATTGGAAAACAAAATTTTGGGGATATTCCGGAAACATAGAGGCCATTGTGACTTTACTTAAAGAACTTCCTTTGCGCGATTTTTATATCATATCGAAAAAACTCAAGTGGGTAATTGGGCAAAATCATCACGACTTTTTTTGGATTCGGAGAAATTGCAGTGAATTTAGAATAAAATATTCTCGAATACCATACTAACTGACAAATTCCGGTTTGCCGAATGGCGGGGATTTCTCTCCGTCGTTTTTCAAGCAGAGCGCGCCGTGCTTCAACATACTTTGGCGCGCAGCATTCCCGCTCACATATTGTTCATCTGTGCCAACAATAGCGCAAAAACGCCTGAATAATTTGTCGCTTTCGCCGACTTGACATAGCGGTTCGCGTTTGATATAATCGCCTCAGTGAACAAAGACGTTTGCTTTCGAATTTACATAGGCTAAGGAGCCGTGTTCGAAAAGCTGCGTCTTATTTTTATTTTGGAGGGCAAAATAATATGTCATCAACGCAGGAAAAAAATATCCCGGAGCTTTTCGGCAGCCTCGTATTTAACGACGAGGTAATGCGCGACAAGCTGCCGAAGGACGTTTACAAGGCTCTGAAGAAAACCATTTCTCAGGGAACGCACCTGGAGCTCGACGTTGCAAACGTCGTCGCCGCGGCTATGAAGGAGTGGGCTGTCGAAAAGGGCGCGACGCACTTTACGCATTGGTTCCAGCCAATGACAGGCATTACGGCCGAAAAGCACGACAGCTTCATCTCGCCGGTTGACGGCGGCAAGATTGTGCTCGAATTTTCGGGCAAAGAGCTTGTTCGCGGCGAGCCGGACGCGTCCAGCTTCCCGTCAGGCGGAATCCGCGCGACGTTTGAGGCAAGAGGCTACACGGTATGGGATCCGACAAGCTACGCTTTCATTAAAGACGGCACGCTTTGCATTCCGACGGCGTTCTCCTCCTACACAGGTGAGGCGCTGGACAAAAAAACGCCGCTTCTGCGCTCAATGGACGCAATCAACAAGCAGGCAAAGCGCGTGCTTAAGCTGTTCGGAAAAGACGTCACTCGGGTGCTGACGACTGTCGGCCCGGAGCAGGAATACTTTATTATCGACAAAGAGGCGTATTTACAGCGCCCCGACCTTATTTATACAGGCCGCACGCTCCTCGGAGCGCGTCCGCCGAAGGGTCAGGAGCTTGAGGATCACTATTTCGGCGCGCTAAAGCCGCAGATCGCGGCGTATATGGCGGAGCTTGACGAGGAGCTGTGGAAGCTCGGGATTCTCGCCAAAACAAAGCACAACGAGGTTGCGCCTGCGCAGCATGAGCTGGCTCCGATTTTCTCCACAACGAACATCGCGGCGGATCACAATCAGCTGACAATGGAGCTTATGCGCAAGGTTGCCGACAAGCATGGACTTGCCTGTCTCCTGCATGAAAAGCCCTTTGCCGGTATCAACGGCTCAGGAAAGCACAACAACTGGTCAATCTCAACAGACGCGGGTGAAAACCTGCTCGATCCCGGCACAACGCCGCACGAAAACGCGCAGTTCCTGCTGTTCCTCGTCGCAGTCATCAAGGCGGTTGACGATTATCAGGACGCTATGCGAATCTCTGTCGCTTCAGCCGGAAACGATCACCGCTTAGGCGCAAACGAAGCGCCGCCGGCAGTCGTTTCAATCTTCCTCGGCGAGGAACTGGACGGCGTTCTCAACGCAATAGCGGACGGCACGCCGTACAACGGCGTAGAGCGCATTCTCGCCCACATCGGAGCGCAGGTTCTGCCGCACTTCCCGAAGGACACGACAGACCGCAACCGCACCTCCCCGTTTGCTTTTACGGGCAACAAGTTTGAGTTCCGTATGCTCGGCTCGACAGTATCTATCGCGGAGCCGAACATTATCCTGAACACAGCGGTCGCCGAGGTTCTCTCGCAGTTTGCGGATGAACTCGAAAGCGCGTCAGACTTTCTCCCGGCGCTTCAGGCGCTCGTTAAAAAGACTATTCTTGAGCACCGCAGAATCATCTTCAACGGCAACGGCTATGACGACGCTTGGCTTGAAGAAGCCGAAAAGCGCGGTCTGTCAAACCTCAAGACAACGCCGGAGGCTCTTGCAAAGCTCCTCTCGGAAAAGAATGTTGCGCTGTTCAAAAAGCACGGCGTTTACACGGGAAAAGAGCTTGAAAGCCGCTATGAGATTCATCTTGAGAACTACTCCAAGATTATCAACATCGAGGCGCTCACGCTGTCAGACATTATCTCGCGCGACATTGTCCCGGCTGTTATCGCCTATGAAAACGAGCTGGCGGAGCTGCTTGTGCGCAAGTCAAAGCTCGGCGCGTCTGAGGCCTCGCTTGAGCGCAGGCTGCTTGACAAGGTTTCGGGTCTCGGCTCGGCTCTCGGCGCAAAGCTGGACGTTTTGCAGGACGCGATTGTCGAGGTTTCCGGCATTGAAGACACGGCGGAGCAGGCAAACGCCTACCGCAACAAGGTGTTTGCCGCGATGAACGAGCTCCGCGCCATCGCAGATGAGCTTGAGCTGCTTGTTCCGGCAAAGCTCTGGCCGCTGCCGACCTACGGACAGATACTGTACTCCGTTATTTAACAAAAGGCTGCGGTGCCCGCCGGGAATCCGCAATACGGGTTCCCGGCGGGAAAGAAAAGAGCCGGCAAATGGGCTCTTTGATAACTCAAGGAAGTGCGTTCTCGGTTTTGCCGTGTTCCGCCCTCCAAAGTCACGGTCTTAGCTGAAAACGCACTTCTTTGACTGAACGGCCGTGAAAAAAGAGGGCAAGGGCCTATGAACCGCAGGCATCGGGTACGCAAGCATATAAAAGGCGCAAGCAAAGCGTTATTATTTTTTTATACTTGCGCGGCGGTAAAATTCCGCAATAAAACTATCAAATTCATCCTATGGGATGTTTTGGACGGGAAATGAGTAATTCCCGGATAAGAACGGTTACTCAAAAGGTAAATCAAAAACTATAAAATTTTTGGAGGAAAGAAATTATGGACTTAAGCATTTGGTTTTTAATCGGCGCAATTCTTGTGTTCTTCATGCAAGGCGGCTTTGCGGTTCTTGAATCGGGTCTGACCCGAGCCAAAAACGCAGGCAACATCATCATGAAAAACCTTATGGATTTCTGCATCGGCACAATTATGTTCGTGTTTCTGGGCGCGGGGCTTCTGCTCGGCGAGGACGCGTTCATGGGCTTGATCGGAAAACCGACTCTCGGTATTTTCACAGACTTCGGCAATTACGACTGGTCGGGCTTCTTCTTCAACCTCGTCTTTTGCGCAACGGCGGCGACAATCGTCTCAGGCGCAATGGCGGAACGCACGAAATTTCTTTCATACTGCATCTACTCGGCAATTATCTCGCTTGTTGTTTACCCGATAGAAGCGCACTGGGTTTGGGGTCCGGACGGTTGGCTGACAGCAAAGGGCTACATAGACTTCGCCGGTTCTTCCGTTATCCACATGGTCGGCGGCGTGACCTCCCTGATCGGCGCGGCTATCCTCGGTCCCCGTCTCGGAAAATACGGTATTGACCCGAAAACAGGCAAAAAGGTTTCTCGCGCGATTCCGGGACATAACCTTGTAATCGCGGCGCTCGGCTGCTTCCTGCTGTGGTTCTGCTGGTACGGCTTCAACGGCGCGGCAGCTTCCTCTGTCGAAAACCTCGGCGCGATACTCGTCAACACGACGATCGCTCCGGCGGCCGCAACCGTTGCGGTAATGCTCTTCACTTGGATCAAAAACGGAAAGCCGGACGTTTCTATGTCACTCAACGGTTCCCTTGCGGGACTTGTCGCGATAACCGCGCCCTGCTCCTCTGTTGACGCACTCGGCGCGCTCATCATCGGCCTTGTCGCCGGTATCCTGGTTGACATTGTTGTTGAGGTTGTCGACAAAAAGTTCCACATCGACGATCCTGTCGGCGCAATCGCGGTTCACGGCGCAAACGGCCTGTGGGGCACGCTCGCGGTTGGCCTGTTCGCAACGGATTCTATTCCCGACGCGGTTAGCGGCGTAACCGGTGATGCGGCAAAAGGCCTCTTCTACGGCGGCGGCTGGGGTCAGCTCGGCATTCAGGCTCTCGGCGTTTTGGCGATACTCGTCTGGACTGTCGTTACAATGACGATTGTATTCTTTATCATTAAAAAGACGGTTGGTCTGCGCGTTACGGCAGAAGAGGAAATCATCGGCCTTGACATTACGGAGCACGCGCTGCCGTCAGCCTACGGCGGATTCATCTTTGCTCCCGACGCACTTGACTACACGTCGTCTGAGCTTGCAAGATACGAAGCGCCGAACGTCGACGTGCCTGTTGAGGCGGCCGTTACGGTTGAAAGCACCGCCAAGAAAGGCGCGAAGATTACAAAGGTTACTGTTCTCACGAATCCGCAGAAATACGCGCAGCTGGCAACGGCCCTTGACGGAATTGGCATTACGGGCATAACGGTCACCAACGTGCATGGCTATGGTATGCAAAAGGGCAACACCACAATCTACCGCGGAGTTAAGGTTGAGACAAAGCTCCTGCCGAAGATTCAGGTTGACATTGTAATCTGCAAGGTGCCGACGGATCTGCTCGTCAAAACGGTTCAGGATGCGCTCTACACAGGCAAAATCGGCGACGGCAAGATCTTCATCTCCGATGTCGAGGATGTCGTAAAGGTTCGCACAGGCGAGTCGGGGTACGACGCGCTGCAGGACGAATAAAAGCTTCGCCTAACGGCAAGCGGAAACGGTATATACGGCACAGCCCCCGCAGGAATGTAATTCCTGCGGGGGCTGTGCTGTTTTGGGCGGCTGCTTTGGGGTTTTGCGGCGGTGCTTGGTGTTCTTTGCAACGCACATCTCACGGCGGGAGCGAAAAGTTCTCTGTTTGGGGCGGGGTGCGGTGTTTGGAATTGGGATTTAGCTGTTCTTCGGTTCACAGCTAGAGCGCCTACGCGGCGGGCGGTTACTTTTTCCGCTTCGCCGGAAAAAGTAACCAAAAAGGGGCGACTTCTTTTAGAAAGAAGCAAATCTTTTTTTATGCCGG
>JAISTA010000114.1 GCA_031272845.1 Oscillospiraceae bacterium | reverse complement strand
AACATAGGTTTGTTTTTAATTGTTTGAATACGCTTGTCAGACGTTTTGTCTAATGTAGGATACCCGCAATTGCTGTATTTACTTTCCCGAGACGCGTATTGAAACAAAAAAGAAAAACTCCCCTCGCGAAAAGTTTTTCTGTGTTACGTCATACTAAGGCCGTACTAAACCGACTACATCACGCCGTACCGGCGCTGTCCGTGGTCGCCGGGCTTGCGGTTATAGCCAAGCTGAGCGCTGCTGTACGGCGGAGCCGAAATGTTGGACACGCTTCGCGCCAGCGCGGATAAGAACAGCGCGTTCGGCGGACGCTCTCCGCCGGCGGGCAGCTGGTCGCCGAAGATTTTCGCAAGGCTCAGCGAATTCCCGCGTTCCCACGCGATTTCAATTGCGTTTCTTATCGCGCGCTCAACGCGGGACTGCGTGGTTACAAGCTTTTTCGCAACCGCCGGGTAAACGCTCCGCGTAACGTTCGCAATGTAGCCGGGGTGCAGAAGCAGCTGAACAACAGCCTCGCGTATGTACGAAAAGCCCGCAAGGTGCGCCGGAATTCCGATGTCGCGCAGTGTCTCCGTGATTGTGTACTCAATCTCGTACGCTTCCTTTGTCTCGGCAGACGGACCGTCAGCGCTTTCGTAAAGAATCGCGCTGAGTATCTCCGAAACGTCGCACGGCTTATTTATCGCGCGCGTTATGCCGAGATGAGACAGCTTTTCCCGCGCATATGCGCTGAAAAATGCCGACATCACAACAACGCGCGGCCGCAGGCTGACCGGAAGCTCGAATATCTTTTCGACAAGCGAAATTCCGTCTGTGCCCTGCAGGATAAGATCCGTCAGCAAAACGTCCGGGTTGTACTTCAAAACGGCGAAAAACGCGTCCGACCCGCCCGCATATGTGCCCGGCACGACAATTTCGCTGTTTGCCGTGAGGGAGTCCGCCAAAACCTCGCGAAAAGCCTCGTTTGTGTCCGCAATTATAACGGTAACCTTGTTTGTGGTAAAATTTTCATTGATGTATTGATTATTAGTATCCATTTTTCACTCCGATCCTTCTGCCGCTCGGAGCTGCAGCCGCGCATCCCGTCAGGCAAACGCCGATGCCCGTCGGCGCGGCCTGCTTTTTCTTTTGCTTATATTTTATCCTGCGATATAATAATCGTCAATGCTTTTGTTTGCCGAAATTTGAATTGTTAAGGCGAAAATGACGCATACTGTAAAACTTGTGGGCGAAATAAGTCAAAACACAATATGTAGTACGGGTATTTTTTGTGCACAAAACTACACAAAATACTAACGCGAAATTCACAGCAATCCACACAAAGCTAACGCTTAACTAACATTTTACTAACTATTTTGCCGAGACGAATTCGTCGTCAAACAGCAGTGACATCAGCCGCGTCCCCTCCGGGATGAGCTCGCCGCCGTCGGCAGAGGTTTCCGTGTATTTTTTTGTCGATTTTTCTGTAAACCTGCTGTCATAGATCGCATACGGAACAGGCGTTCCGTCATGTCCGCGCGTTGAGGTCAGCGTCTTGTGGTCGGACAGAATCAGGATCCGGAAGTCCCAGCCGGTCGTGCCGAGCTTTTCGAGCAGATCGCGCACGACGAGGCCGTCCAGCCTGCGGATTGCCTCAAGCTTGCCCGGCAGGTCGCCGTTGTGCGTGCACTCGTCGGGTGCTTCAACGTGAATCGCCGCGAAAGGATGATCGCGAAGCGCCGAAATCGCCGCGTCTACCTTGCCCTCATAGTTTGTGTCAAGCTCACCGGTCGCGCCGTCAACAAAAATCGGCTCAAGTCCGATGAGGTTCGCGATTCCGTGGCAGAGCGGCACGGCTGAAACAACGCCGCCAGTCTTGCCGTACTGCTTTGTAAACGACGGAAGCTCAACAGCCGTGCCCTCCGCCCAGAACCAGACGCAGTTCGCCGGATATTTACCGGCGCGGCGCAGCTCCAGGTTTATCGGGTGCCTGTCGAGAAAAAGGTATGCCGCCCTTTGCAGCTCCGCAAGCGTTTTTGCGTTGGCGTTGCCGCTCGGCAGAATCTCGCCGACCGGAGAGCCCGGGAAATTGTGCGGCGGGTTCAGCACAATATTCTTCGCGCCGTCCTTTACGCCGGACTGCACGGCAATATGCCGGAACGACTGCGCGGGATTAACCGCCATTCCCGCCTCTTGTGCAAGCTTTTTGAATTCCGGGTCTGAAAACAGGTCGGATACCAGCCGCTCTGACAGGCCGCCGTCAATCGAGCCTGCCGAGTGCGAGAGCATACGGCGGCGCTCAAACGCAAAATCCGTCGGCTCCGGCAGAATTTCACCCGCGTCATTGTCAGAAATCGTCACCATATTGCAGCGGTACGCAATGTCGCCGGCATTCAGCTTAATTCCCGTTGCCGCCGCCTCAAGCGGAGCGCGCCCCGTGTAGCACTCGTTCGGGTCGCAGCCGAAAATGGACATAATCGCGGTGTCAGACCCGGCGGGCAGGCCGTCCGGGCAATTTTTGACGCGCCCGAGTATGCCGCGGGAGGCAAGCAGGTCAATTGCGGGCTTTTCGCCTTTTTCGGACAGATACTCAAGCGGCGTCAGCTCGCCAAGCTCCGGCACGGGATTGTCCGCCATACCGTCGCCGATTATCAGGATGTATTTCATATGTATTTACCTCTTGTGTGATATTGCTTATATAGTCAGACCACTGGAAAAGCGGTTCGTATTTGCAAAGATATTTTTCGGATTGCCGGGAGGAGGACGACGCAGGCGTATCGTAACCCGGCAAGGCCGGCGACACGGCAGTGCGGAAATTTACGCCGAGACGAGTCATTTTTCAAGCGGTTTGACTATATTATGCGCGCATAAAATTACGGCAGATCCTTCACCAAATGCTCGGCGGCGATTACCGAACCGTTTTTCAGCTCGGCTTTTTCGTGCGAGGCTGTTCGGTAGCCGCGTCTGTCGTACATTCAGCGGGCGGGCAGCGCGGAAATCAAAAAGCACCGTCGGTATTCCAGCGCAATTTCATCCTCAAGCCGCTGCATAATATAATTGCCGTACCCCTTGCCCTGAAGCGCGGGAGAAACAAACAGCCGCGAAATGTGGTCTTCAGCGCGGGTGCCGGTGCCGGCAAGCGTGCTGCCGGCAAGCAGGACATAGACGTTTCCGTCGTTTATATCGGCAGAAATTGCGTCATATGAGTGAAGCTCCCTGAAAAAATCAACAACTCCCTGCGGGTAATAGCGGGGATATACGGCCTTTATGGTGTTCTGCACCAGCGCAAAAACCGCTTGCCTGTCGGAGCTCCCGGCTTTGCGGTATTCGATGCCCGGCGCAGAGGTGCTCGCCATAGATTTATCCTCGGATTTAGTTATTTATTCTCGTCAAACGCAATTCCGTCGATACAGTTCTCAAAAATAAACGTCTCAAGCTGCGGCAAAGCGCCCGTTTCATAATAGGCAATCAGAAGTTCGCCAAATTGCTTAATAAGCTCATTCGGGATACTGATTATGCCGCAGCCGTTTGCAATCATCACCTTGTTTGCAGCTAACGCGGCGGTACGCTTATTGCCGTCAACGAAAATTTGACGGCGCATACACCAAAGCATAAGCCGCACCGCTTGCTTGGCGGGTGAACCGGAAAGGAAAATGTCCGCCATTTCATTTCGTATATCGTACTCAATCGGAATCTGCGGCTGCCATTTCGTACCGGTGATTCTGACATCGTATGTGCGTGGGCGGCCAGCGCCGTAAATGCTGCCGTCCCCGCCGATAATCATATTCAGACGGCAAAGGTATTCAAAATCAAGCGGGCGGTCTAACGTGTCCAGCAAAAACGCCCAAGCGCGTTTGAGGTTATTTATCTTTATGGTGTCCTCAACGCTTATGCCAGGGCAGGCTGCACCCTCAAAAATCGCGTTAGTTTCAGGAAAAGTGACGGCAATACCCTCTAAATTCGCGCTTTTCCAGATGTAATCAACAACATTTCGCTTGGCAAGAAAAATATTTTGCTCAACCGTCATATTGAACCTGTCTTCCATTACCCGCCCAGCCTTTCGGTAAACCGCCGCAGTCTGACCAGCGCCTCGCGCAGACTATCGACAGAAACCGCGTAGCAGATTCTCACAAAGCCCTCTCCGCCGAGTCCGAAGGCCGTGCCCGGAATTACCGCGACCTTTTCCTCACGCAAAAACCTCTCGCAGAATTCGTTTGAAGACAGTCCGAATTTCTTGATTGACGGGAACATATAAAACGCGCCGCGCGGCTCAAACACGTCCAGCCCGATGTCAAGCAGACCGTCGTATAGCATTCTGCGCCGCCTGTCATACTCGTTTCGCATTTCGGCAACATCGCTGTCGCCCTCGCGGTACGCTTCTATCGCGGCGTACTGGCTTGTCGTCGGCGCGCTCATAATGCCGTACTGGTGAATTTTCAGCATTGCGGAGGTGATTTCGGCCGGAGCCATAACGTATCCCATACGCCACCCCGTCATCGCGTGGCTTTTGGAAAAGCCGCCGACGACGACCGTGCGCTCGCGCATTCCGTCCAGCACGGAAATTGAAACGTGCCGCTTGCCGTAGGTCAGCTCGGAGTAAATCTCGTCCGACACAACGCAAATGTTTGTTCCGCGCAAAAGCTCCGCAATTTCCTCAAGGTGCTGCCGCTCCATAATTGCGCCTGTCGGGTTGTTCGGGAAAGGCAGAACAAGCAGCTTCGTTTTCGGCGTAATCGCGGCGCGAAGCTCGTCCGCCGTCAGCCGAAAGCTGTTTTCCGCCTTTGTTTCAACAGAAATGGGGACGGCTCCGCACATTGCGGCAATCGGTCCGTAGCAAACAAAGCTCGGCGTCGGCACAATGACCTCGTCGCCTGCGTTCAGCAGGGCGCGGAAAGCGATGTCTATGCCCTCGCTGCCGCCGACTGTGACGATAATCTCGCTGTTCGGCTCGTAGCAAAGCCCGAACCTGCGCTGCTGATACTCGGCGATCGTCTGCCGCAGGCGCGTGAGTCCCGCGTTGCCTGTGTATTTCGTAAAGCCCTTTTCGAGGGAGCGGATCCCCGCGTCGCGAATGTGCCACGGCGTGACAAAATCAGGCTCGCCGATTCCGAGGGAAATAGCGTCGTCCATTTCCTCGAGAATATCAAAGAACCGCCTTATGGCGGAGGGCTGAAGCGACTGTGCGTTTTTAGATAGTATGTTTGAGTAATCCATAGTGTTTGTTGGTGTTTGAAGTTATTTGTAGGGGACGCTGCCCTCAGCGTCCCGAGCCGTAAACAGAAACAGCGTATTTTAGAGCTGTTTTGCTGTTTTGAAACAAAAATGTGGCTAATTACTAATATGCCGGGACGCTGAGGGCAGCGTCCCCTACATAAATATAGTGATTTACTGCAGAGTGCCGGGCGAAACCTACTCGTCCCAGTCCCAGACGCGGCCGCCCTTATAGACCTCGGCGTTCATCTCGTTTGAGCCGTCGTAATTCGCGTTCGGGAAGCGGGTGCGTATATAGTAAAAATAGTCTCCGGCGGAGCTTGTTGTGCTGATTGCTTCTTCTGTCGCAAGCAGATACTCCTGTGTAAAGTCATACGCCGAGTCGTCAAACGGCATACCCGGGCGGGCGTGCCCCGGAATGATAACGTCCGCGTCGAATTTGCGCAGCCGCTCAATGTCGTTATACCAGTCGCGCCGTCCCTCGGCTGTTATCTCACAGGTAAACATATGCGCCTGATTAAACACGACGTCCGACCCGATTATTGTCTTGATTGAAGGTATATACACTACGGAATTGTACTTCAGGTCGCCCATAAAACCGCTGTGAATCTCAATCCTCTCCCCGTCAAGATACAGGCAGTTTTCCGCCGGGAGTTCCTCAAACGTACACGTTTTTGTGCAGATGTTATTTTTGCCGATTTTCGGGCCCCAGTAGTCCATCTTGTCATAAAACTGATTGTTGATAACCCTCGCAACCTCAGGCAGCGCATACAGCTTCGCTTTCGGGAAATACTCCGCGATGTGCGCCGTGCCGAAATAATGGTCGGGGTGCGCGTGGGTTGTGTAGATTGCCGTGAGGTCAAGTCCCGTTTCCATAATCTCGGCGGTCACGCGCAGCGCGTTTGCAAGTGTCCACTGCGTGTCAACCAGAATACACTCGGTTTTACCCATAATAATAACCGAGGCGACCTCCTGCCCGCGCTCCGTTGAAATGCACGTGAGCGTTGAGAGCTTTCCCTTTCCGTGTGTGTTAAGACGAAATTCCATTGGTGTATACGGCAAAACGCCGCGTCTCCTTTTATATTGATGCGTTATATTGATGCGGCTGGACGCGTAACTCGCAAGTCCGCGCTGCTCCGCAGCAGCTTCTATTTTCGGCAAATACAAAACGGATGCCCTGCCGGGTCTGTCAGCGTGACAAAATGCTCGCCGCCATATTGCTCTGCCGGCTTTCCCGCGCCGAGACGAATCGCTTTTTCAACGGCTAACGGCAAATCCTCCGCCTGAAGGTTGAGATGCATTTGCTTTTGCTGCGCACCCGGCTCCTCCGGCCACACAGGCGGGATATAGTCATCGCACTGCATAAACAGAATCGTCAGTCCGCAGTTAGAAATCAGCGCCGGCCAGCCGTACATTGCACGCTTTTCCCAGCCGGTCAGCTCGGCATAGAAGTCACGCAGCGTCAATGGCGCCTTGCAGTCAATTGATATGTCGCCAAGCGTCAGGTTTTCCGCCATTTTCAAGCTCCTTTGCAGTGCTCTGTGGTCACTTTTCTTCCGGGAAAAGTTTGCGGTTCTGCTCAAACCGCCAGGCGTCGCGGCACATTTCCTCTATCCCGAGCTCCGCAGTAAAGCCGAGCTTTTCACGCGCAAGCGCGGGGTTGGCGAAATACTCCGGAATATCGCCCGCACGCCTGCCTGTTATCTCAAACGGAATCTTCACCCCGGAGGCTTTTTCGAACGCCGCAACCACCTCGAGCACGCTGTACCCGCGTCCGGTGCCGATGTTTATCGCCTTCGCGCCCGCGTTATTTGCCGCAAAGTCCAGCGCCAGAGCATGCGCGCGCGCAAGGTCTGACACGTGGATATAGTCGCGTATGCAGGTGCCGTCCGGTGTTGGGTAGTCGTTTCCGAAAACCGAAAGTCTCGGGCGGATTCCCGCCGCGACCTGCGACACATACGGCAGCAGATTGTTCGGCACGCCCTGCGGCTCCTCGCCGATAAGTCCGGATTTATCCGCGCCGATCGGGTTGAAGTACCGCAGCAGCACAGCCGAAAAACCGGGATTTGCCGCGCAAACGTCGCGGATTATCTGCTCGGAAAACAGCTTTGTCCAGCCGTAGGGGTTCGAGCAGCCAAGCTCACCCGACTCAATATACGGAACCTCGTCGTCCTCGCGGTAAACCGTTGCCGATGAGCTGAAAATCAGGCTTTTTACGCCGTGCTTTTGCATTGCGGCAAGCAGAGACATCGTTGCCGTAAGGTTGTGCTCATAATAGCGCAGCGGCTGCTGTACGGATTCGCCGACGGCCTTCAGTCCCGCGAAGTGTATCGCCGCGCTGAAGCTGTGCTTTGCGAACACCGCGTCCAAAGCAGCGCCGTCGCGCACATCCGCATTGTAAAACGGGATTTTCTTTCCCGTAAGCTTCTCAAGCCGCGCAATAACTGACTCGCGGCTGTTTGAGAGATTGTCTATTACAACAGGACTGTAGCCTGCGGCTGCAAGCGCCGCTGCGGTGTGGCTGCCAATGTAGCCTGCGCCGCCCGTCACCAAAATTTCCGGCATAATTCGTCCTCACGTAAATAAAAAATAAAGAAGCCGCACCGCAAAAAAACTTGCGAATGCGGCAAAGAAGTTATTCCGAGGCTATTCTGCTAAATCCTCGTAGTCTGCATATTCAGACTTTTTCAGTTTAGCCGCTTTTTCTTTCAGCTCGTCAATTGCGCTGTACACGAAATCAAGTATTTCTTTCTGGAATTTCAGGTACGCAATAACAGCTCCGGCAATAGCCGCAAAAGCTACGACTCCGGCGACGATAAATTTAACAGCCTTCATAGCGTTCTCCTTATGTTATGGGTTTATATCATAACTGTATGCATTATAACACAGTAAAAAGAATAATGCAAGGGGAAATTTTTGCGGGGTGCGCCGGTTTTGCGGTGGATTATGAGGGCGGGTTGCCGTTGTGTTGTGCTTGTTTACAGATAGAGCTTGCTGACGGCGGGTTCGTTTTGATTTTTTTGTATGTATTTGCGGCGCGCGTGGGTGTTCTTTGCTACGCAAAACTAGCGGCGGGAACGAAAAGTTCTCTGTTCGGAGCGGGTGCGGAGTTTGGAATAGGGACTCGGCTGCTTTTCGGCTCACTGCTAGAGCGCCTACGCGGCGGGCGGTTACTTTTTCCGGTTCGCCGGAAAAAGTAACCAAAAAGGGGCGACTTCTTTT
>JAISTA010000097.1 GCA_031272845.1 Oscillospiraceae bacterium | reverse complement strand
TTCAGGCGAGCCGCTGGCCTACATAACAGGCTCCGCAGAGTTTTACGGATACAGCTTTGTAACGCCGCGCGGCGTGCTTATCCCCCGTCCCGCGACGGAAAGCCTGATTGACCTTGCGCTCGCGCAATTTCCGGAAGCGGAAAGGCAGGTTCGGTTTTTAGACCTATGCTGCGGCTCCGGCTGTATCGGAATTACGCTTTTACTGGAGCGAAAAAACGCCCGCTGCGTTTTCGCCGATATTTCGGACACAGCCCTTGCGGCAACGCGCGAAAATGTCCTGCTGCACGGCGTGACTGACCGCGCGGAGGTAATTTACCGCGATGTGTTTGCGCCCGCCGTACAGCTTGGCGTGTTTGACGCAGTGCTCTGCAACCCGCCGTACATAAAAACAGAGGCTATTTCGGCGCTTGACACGTCCGTCAAGGCATATGAGCCGCACACGGCGCTTGACGGCGGAGCGGACGGACTGGATTTTTACCGCTTTATCGCGGCAAACTGGAAAAACGCGCTTCGTCCGGGTGGTCTGCTGGCATTTGAGTGCGGGTTTGACCAAGGCACGGCGGTCGCGGAAATTTTGCGCGGCGAAAGTTATAAAGACGTGACCGTTAAAAACGACTTATCCGGGATACCGCGCATAGTCGCCGGAAACTCACAATAGTTTACAAAATAATATTAATTCACAAGAAGGATAGCTATGGCACAGCCCAAAAAGCCGACGACGTTTGCAGCGCCTGCCTCGGACAAAAAACGCGCTCTCGAAACAGCGCTGTCACAAATCGAAAAATCCTACGGAAAAGGCTCTATTATGCGTCTGGGAGACGACCTTGCCGTAAACGTCGAGGCAATCTCGACGGGCTCCCTGTCGCTCGACGTGGCGCTCGGCATTGGCGGCGTTCCGCGCGGCAGGATCATTGAGATTTACGGACCTGAAAGCTCGGGTAAAACGACGCTTGCTCTGCACGTTGTCGCAGAGGCGCAAAAGGCCGGCGGCGAGGCCGCGTTTATCGACGTGGAGCACGCGCTGGAGCCCGCCTACGCCCGCGCGCTGGGCGTTGATATAGACAATCTGCTGATTGCGCAGCCCGGCACCGGCGAGGACGCGCTTGCGATTGCGGATACGCTCGTCCGCTCCGGAGCAATCGACGTTGTGGTTGTAGACTCCGTTGCGGCGCTCGTGCCGCGCTCCGAGATTGAGGGAGAAATCGGAGACTCGTCCGTCGGCGTTATCGCGCGGCTTATGTCGCAGTCTCTGCGGCGGCTCGCGGGGTCAATCTCGCGCACAAACTGCATTGTTATCTTCATCAACCAAATGCGCGAGAAAATCGGCGTTATGTACGGCAACCCGGAGACAACACCGGGCGGCAAGGCGCTGAAGTACTTTGCCTCCGTGCGAATCGACGTGCGGCGAGGCGAGGCGATAAAGAACGGCACCGAAATTGTCGGCAATCACACAAAGGCAAAGATTGTCAAAAACAAGGTTGCGCCGCCGTTTAAGGTCGCGGAGTTTGACATTATGTACGGCGAGGGCATATCCAAAACGGGCGAGCTTGTTGATATAGGCGTTCAGTTCGGCATAGTCGAAAAGGCCGGAGCGTGGCTCACAGTTTACGACAACCGCTTTCAGGGAAAGGACGCGGCAAAGAAGTTTTTGCTTGAAAACAAAGATGTTGCAGAGCAATTAGAGCGCGACATTTACGCCGCGATTGAAAAAGAACGCTCCGGCGAGGTTACGCGCGCCGCCGCGCCCGCAAAGGGCAAGGGAAAGACGGCCGCAGCCGCAGCTGACGACGGCGAAGATTTTGAATACGACGACGAGTTCGGCGAATAATCTTACTGTATAAAGGCGCGGTGTACGCCGCGCAATAAAACTGCTTTAGGTGTGAACTTGGATATTAAGCCGCTGAAATACGCCTTTTCTTCGTTTGAGGATGAGGTTGAGTATGGCAAAAAATACGCGCTGCGCGTTTTGAACAGCCGCGCCGTGTCTGTTTTCGAGTTGAAAATGAAGATGCTGCGCAAGGGCTTTTCAGAAGAGGCGGCCGAGTCTGTCATAGACCGCCTGCGTGAGGCAGGTCTCCTGGACGACAAGGCATACACCGAGGAGCTGACGCACTCGTACGCAAATCGCGGCTACGGCCGTCGGCGGATTGACGTTGAGCTGCGCCGCCGCGGCGTATACGACGAGTTTTCTGAAACCGCGCAGGAAAGCTACGAGGAGTTGGACACGAGCGGGGGCGAAGAGGACGGCGGCGTGCTGTGCGAAAAATATCTGCGCAAGCTGCTTGACAGAATGCGCCCGAACGACGATGAGGATGAGCCTTCGCTGAATTTCGAGGAAAAACAAGCCCTGCGCGTACGGCTTTTGCGGCGCGGCTTTTCGGCGGACGAAATTGAACTCGCTATGAAAAAACTACTATTTTAAGCTTTACGGTTTATGCCTACACACAAGCCAAAAACTTACATACTTTCGCTCGGCTGTGCCAAAAACCAAGTGAATTCCGAGCAGATGGCGCATATCCTGTTTACGGCGGGGTATGGCGAGGCCGTGTATCCTGAGCAGGCGGAGATTGTGATTGTCAACACCTGCGGCTTTATCGAGAGCGCAAAGCAGGAGGCCATAGACGAGCTGCTGCGGATGTCTGAGCTCAAAACCACGGGAAAGCTGAGGTTTCTAATAGCGGCGGGCTGTCTTTCCGAGCGGTATAAGTCGGAGCTGCGCGGCAGTTTGCCTGAGGTGGACGCCTGTATCGGCGTCGGAAGCTACGGCGCGGTCGCTGAGGTTGTGGACGGGCTGTTAGCCGGCAGTGATACTCTCGCGGAGCGGTTTTCGCCTCCGGAGGAGCACGACGATAACGCCCCGCGCAGAATCACGGGCAAAAACCCCGCCTGGGCGTACATCAAGATAGCCGAGGGGTGCGACAATAAGTGCGCCTTTTGCGCGATACCGCAGATTCGCGGCAAAATGCGCTCACGCGAGCTTGAGGATATTGCCGCAGAAGCCGAGAACCTCGCGAAATCAGGCGTGCGCGAGCTTGTTGTGATAGCGCAGGATACTACGAAATACGGCCAGGATCTGTACGGCCGCCCGAGCCTCGACAGGCTTCTGCGCCGCCTTAACGAAATCACGGAGCTTACCTGGATACGCGTACACTATATGTATCCGGAGCTTGTTACCCCCGGGCTTCTGGACGCGTTTTGCGAGTGCGAAAGGGTGCTGCCCTATTTCGATATTCCGCTTCAGCACGTTTCGGCAAAGGTGCTGAAAAAAATGCGCCGCACCGGCAATTTTTCCTTGCACTACAACCTTGTGCAGGAAATTCGGTCGCGTCTGCCCCGTGCCGTTATCAGAACGAGCTTTATTACCGGTCTGCCGTATGAGCAGAGGCAGGAGTTTGATGAGCTGCTCAGCTTTGTGCGTCTTGCAAGGCTGGAGCACGCGGGTGTGTTTCAGTACTCTCCCGAGGAGGGCACCGAAAGCAGCGCGATGAAAGCGCCCGCTCCTTACACGGCGCGCCGCCGAAAGGAGGCATTGGAGCGCCTTCAGGACGCGATGACCGCCGGCTTTTACGAGGGACGCGTCGGTAAAACCGAAACGGTCATCATCGAGGCTTGCGAGGACGGACTTTATCTCGCGCGCTCCTACGCTGAAGCGCCGGAGGTGGACGGTTATATTTACGTATCGTCGCAGGACGCGCTCTGCCCCGGCGCGTTTGCCGAGGTTTTGATTACGAAAAACGACGGCGGTGTTCTTTTCGCCGATACGGTTCGGGTGCTGTAAAGCGGCGCTGCTTATAAACGTCAGCCGGTTGGCTGACAGTCCGCGATTTTGTTTCTAAACAAGAATGAGGTTACAATTTGACGACTGCAAATAAAATAACACTTTTGCGCGCGGCGCTCATACCTGTGTTTCTCGTGCTGCTTTATCTGAACTTCCGGGGCTCGGTTTACGCGGCGGCGGCCGTTTTCGCGCTTGCCTCAGTCTCCGATTTTGTTGACGGACACATTGCGCGAAAGTACAATCAGGTCACGGATTTCGGCAAGTTTATGGATCCGCTGGCAGACAAGGCGCTTGTTTTTTCGGCGATTATCTGGTTTGTCGGCGCGGGCATAATTCCCGTGTGGGTCGCGGTTGCGGTTATAACGCGCGAGTTTGCGGTCACCGCTCTGCGTCTTGTCGCGGCGCCGAAGGGCGTTGTTATCGCCGCCGCAAAATCCGGCAAGGTCAAAACCGCCGCAACGATGATCGGGCTTATCGTTCTGTTTTTGCCGATCCCGGGCTGTCTTCAGATTGCAGTATGGTGTGTCATTTTACTGACGACGATTTATTCCGGCGCGGAATATTTTATAAGAAACCGATTAGTATTTAAGGAGGCTGCGGCCTCATGAAATTTTCAAAGCTAGAGCTTGCTGACGCGGAAATACTCCGGCCGTATTTTTCTTCGCCGGACGATGAAAAATACGGCAGATTGTGCGAATATTCCTTTGGCAGTCCGTTTTTATGGCGCGGACTGTACAATGTCGAGTTTTGCGTAGACTCGGGCGTTCTTTTTTTGCGGACGCGGTATGAAGCAAGCGCCCAAATAATGTACTCCGTGCCTATGGGCGGAGAAGGTTTCGCGGAAAACCTCGCGCGGCTTCGAGCATACACCGCCGGGCTTGGCGAAGCGCTGTCGCTCACGTCGATTTCAGAGGCGGCGCTGCCGGAGGTTCTTGCGGCGTGCCCCGGCGGAATCGTCACGACCGACCCCGACTGGTACGACTATATGTACGCCGCCTCTGATTTGCGGGATTTTCCCGGACGCAAATACTCCAAAAAGCGCAACCACATCAACAAATTCCTCTCCCTGTACCCGGATTGGCGCATAGCCCCGATTTCAGACGAGAACACGGCCGACGCGATTGCCTTTATTGAGGCGGACTTTGCGGCAAACCCCAAGGAGGACTACCCCGCATACATAGAGGGCGCGAAAATGTCGCTCGACGTGCTGAAAAACCGGGATGTTTACGGATTTTCGGGCGTTCTTTTGTATGTCGGCGCTCAGGCGGTCGGCGTTGCTCTCGGCGAAACGCGCGGCGACACGCTGTATGTTCACACCGAAAAGGCCAGCACGGAAATTGTCGGCGCATACCAGATGCTCGTGCGGGAGTACGCGCGGTTTGCCGGAGAGCACATTCTTTTTGTCAACCGTGAGGAGGACGACGGCGTTCCGGGTCTGCGCGCCTCAAAGGAATCGTATTTTCCCTGCGCGCTGCTGAAAAAATACAGTGTTGACGTGCCGCTTTAGCGGCGGCCGACCGTCTGAACAAAACAGCGCGTTTTCCTTATCGGAAAACGCGCTGTTTTTATAGACATTTCATTTATTGTGTCAGGAGAAGAGCACAATCGTTCTGCCGCAATCCGGCAAGGACGGCGGCACAGATGCGGAAAATTTTCGCCGCGACGGTACGCTTTTAAAGCGGCATGACCTATATGCAGTCAGTCCGAACGGTGCGTTCTATTCGCTGAGCGTGTGCCAGGCAAGCGCTGCGCACTTGACGCGCGCGGGCATTTTGGCGACGCCGGCAAGCGCCTGCGCG
>JAISTA010000017.1 GCA_031272845.1 Oscillospiraceae bacterium | reverse complement strand
AAAGCACGCGTCAGGGAAATAGAATTGACTATAATAGCGGGACTGTTGACTGAAAAATCGCGCGGCGCGGGACCCGTACACTTAATTTTGTATTGCGGAGAATATTTGGCGGAACCTATCCTGACAATTACAGACCTATGGTACGGCTATTCCGCCAAGAGCTACATTCTGCGCGGCATAGACCTTACCGTAAATCGCGGCGAATACATCTCAATCGCGGGCGAAAACGGCTGCGGAAAATCGACGTTTCTAAAGCTGATACTGGGCTTTTTAAAGCCGCAAAAGGGCAGTATTGCCTGTGCGGCGCGGCGTGTCGGGTATGTCCAGCAGAAAACGGATTATTCCGGAGACGAATACCCGATAACCGTGCTTGAAATGCTGACGAGCTACTGCGGAATATGCCGCGTGCCGAAGTCGCAGGCGATTGAATCGCTCGCGCTGACGGGGCTTGAGCCGCAAAAAAACAGCCTGCTCGGCGATTTGTCGGGCGGACAGCTGCAAAAGGCGCTTATATCCCGCGCGCTTATCGGCAGTCCCGAGCTTGTGATACTCGACGAGCCGTCTACCGGTATAGACAACGCCTCAAGTAAGGAAATTTACGGCCTTTTGCGCGGCCTTTCGCGCGAACGGGGCGTGACTGTTGTGACGGTAGAGCACAATATGCTTGCCGCGATTGAAAACTCCAGCGCGATGTTTCATATAGCGCAGGGGCACGGGCATATTTGCACGCCGGAAAATTACGTTAAAGAGTATTTGGGAAAGTAGAGGGCGAAAAACCGGATGTTTGAATACGAATTTATGCAAAATGCCCTTCTCGTTTCGATTCTGATTGGGATTATGTGCCCGTGTATCGGGATTTTTCTCGTTATCCGCAAGTACTCGATGATTGGCGACACGCTGTCTCACGCGAGCCTTGCGGGCGTTGCCGGAGCGCTGTTTTTAGGGCAGGCGCCGATTGCGGGGGCGTTTGTGTTCACCTCGCTCTGCGGTGTTTTAATCGAGTTTTTGCGCAAAAAGATAAAGAACACGGATCTTGTGCTGTCTGTTGCGCTCGCGCTTTGCGTCGGCTCCGCGGTTACGATTATGTCAACCGGAAAGCTCAAGTCCAACGCGTCGTCCTTTCTGTTCGGCAGCGTGCTGACCGTGACGCGGGCGGACACAATCGGTACGCTTGTTTTGACTGCGGTTGCCGTGCTTGCGATAATCCTGCTGCACGACAGGCTGCTTTACATCTCCTTTGACGAAAAGGCCGCGCGCGTTGCGGGGGTGAAAACCGCGCTGCTTGGGTACGTCTTTATTATACTCGTCGCGTGCGCCGTGTCCGTTGCGATACGCGTCGTCGGCGTGCTGGTTATCAGCTCGATGATTTCGCTGCCTGTAGCGGCCGCGATTCAGCTGCGGCGCGGCTTTGCGGTCACGTTTGTTTTCTCCATTTTATTTTCCGTGTTCGACGCGGTGGCGGGACTTATCATCGCGTATAAGCTGGACGTTGCGCCGAGCGGCATAACGGCGCTTGTATCCGTCGCCGTGCTGTTTTTGGTGATTGCGGGAAGAGCGGTGTATTCGCTGAAAAAGGCGAAAAGGTAGCGCTGGGCGGAGCCTGCGGCGCAAGCTTAATTTTGACTATAAGAACCGGTATTCATAGCCGCTTGCCGCCTGTTTTTTTGCGCACTTTGCGCTATGCTTCACCGGTGCTCCTTGAAATACGCCGGTATGGCGGAGCCGCGCCGCCTTTGCAGGGCACAAAAATCACACAAAAACCGGCCTGCAAGGACTATGAATGAAGGTTATGAATAAAACCTCACGGTTTGCGCATATTTTACAGCCGCGTTTTTCACGGCAAAGGGATTAATTATGATAACAAGCGAACAGCAACTGTTTATCAACAAGGCTCTTCCGATCCTTAAGCGCGACAAGCGCATTCGCGGCGTTGCTCTTGAGGGCTCGTACGTGCGCAAGGAAACGATGGACGAGTTCTCCGGGCTGGACTTTTTGCTTGCGGCGGACGAGGCCGACATGGACTCAATACGGCGCGACAGGGTCAAGCTTGCCGAAAGCTTGGGCACGCTGCTTGCGAGTTTTCCCGGTGTGCACATACAGCGGCCGGATTTGCTTATCTGCCTGTATGACGAGCCGCTTATGCACGTTGACCTGAACTTTATCGCGCTTGATTCGCTGGGCTTTCGCTTTGAGGATCCTGTTGTTCTGTACGAAACTGACGGTTGTATGACGAACAGATTCATGTCCAGCCCGCCGGTGCGTCCGATTGCCGATATGCAGTGGTTTGAGGACAGGTTTTGGATTTGGGTTCATTATGCGGCGACGCGTATCGGGCGCGGCGAGCTTTACGACGCAATCGGCAGTCTTGACTTTCTGCGTCAGAATGTTCTCGGGCCGCTGATCAGCATGAAAAACGGACAGGCTCCGCGAGGGGTGCGCCGTTTGGAGAACAGCTTCCCGAACGACGCGGTGCGCCTGTCTGAAACCGTTGCCGCGTACACGCCGAAGGACTGCCTGCGCGCGCTGAAGGCGGCGGCGAACCTGTATATTTCCCTGCGCGGGATAAACAAGGCGGGGCTTTTCCTGCGGGAGGACGCGGAAACGCGCGCGCTGAAGTATCTGAGCTATATTGAGGGGCTGCTGAAAGCAAAGGGACTTGCCTGATGGAGAAAATACAGTATTTTTTTGAAGAAACAGACGATTTCCCGATCGCGGGCTTTTTAGACGGGCTTTTATACCCGTATGAGATACTGATCAAGGCAAAGGAATACTTTAAGTCAAACAAGTCGTTTATTCACCCCGGCGCGTCGGTGGACGACACGGCTGTAATCCGCGAAAATGTTTACATAGACGACGGCGCGGAGGTCGGCTCTCACGCGATAATCCGCCCGAACACGATAATCTGCAAAAAAGCCTCCGTCGGACACGGAAGCGAGGTCAAGCACTCTGTTTTGTTTCCGGGAAGCAAGGTTGCGTCTTTGTCATTTGTCGGAGATTCCGTTATCGGCAGGAGCGCGCGTATCGGCTCCGGCGTAATCACCGCAAACCGCAAGTTTGACCAGTCTGTTGTCACGCTCAAGTGCGGGGAAGACCGCGAATCACTGGGAGACGATTTTTTCGGGCTTGTTCTCGGGGATTTTTCCCGAATCGGGGCAAATTCCGTGACACAGCCGGGCTGCCATATCGGACGCTACAGCTGGGTTATGCCGGGAACGGTCGTGCGCGGCTTTGTGCCGTCTGAAAAAAGGGTGTATGACAGGCGCGAGACTGTTGTTGAAGACAGCGAGCGCGTTGAGCTGAAATAAGAGGCGCGGGCGCTTTACGGGATTGTACACAGGAGACACAATGGATAACAGATTGAAGTATCCGCATTTATTTGAGCCTATAGCACTTGGGACGACCGTGTTCCGCAATCGGCTCTTTGCGTCGCCAATCTCCGGCAGGAGCCTTGACCCGGCAAACCGGCCTGATGCGGAATGCTGCGCGTTTTACGGCAGAAAGGCCGAGGGCGGAGCGGCCTCCGTGTGTATAGGCGACTGCGTTGTGGACTCCGAAAACGGCCTTTTCGGCGACTTTATGATTCGCCTGGACGACCCGCTAGGCGGGCACGCGCTAGGCAGACTGTCTCACGCGATAACGCGCGCGGGGGCGGTTGCGTCAGTCGAGCTGCAGCACGGCGGGCTGTATTCAAGAGCGTCGCGCCGAAACGGTTTTGATGTGTACGGCCCCGTTGCGGGAATTGACGCGGAAGGTCAGGAATACGCCGAAATGCCGGAAGCTGTAATTGAGCAGACGA
>JAISTA010000245.1 GCA_031272845.1 Oscillospiraceae bacterium | reverse complement strand
CGCAGCGCCTCATACAGCACGACGCCAGCCGAAACGGAGGCGTTGAGCGACGAAACCGCGCCCTTCATCGGAATCGACACCGCAAAATCGCACTTTTCGAGCACCAGGCGGGAAATTCCGTCTCCCTCCGCGCCGATTACAAACGCTCCTCCGGTGGAAAGGTCAGTATCCCAAATTGTTGCCTCAGCGGAGCCGGCAAGACCGTAAACCCACACGTTTTTGGACTTAAGTTCGTCAATTGTCTGCGAAAGGTTTGTTACCTGCGCGACCTTCATATGAAATATCGCTCCGGACGAGGTTTTGGACACTGCGGCCGTCAGTCCCGCCGAATTGTGCTTCGGGATGATAACGCCGTGCACGCCCGCGCCCTCGGCGGAGCGTATTACCGCGCCGAGATTGTGCGGATCGGTCAGCCCGTCGCAGATTACGATAAAGGGCGGCTCGCCGCGCTTTTCGGCCTCCGCGAGAATGTCCTCCACGCCTGAATACTCTGCGGCGCGGAGCTTTCCGATAACGCCCTGATGTGTGCCGGAAAAGCCGTTTGAAACGAGAATATCGTCCAGCTTGCGGCTTGCCGCAAAGGAAACGACGATTTTAGCCTCGCGCGCAAGACGCGTGATTTTTCCGGCAGTCGGCGTTGTGTCTTCCTTGGCGATGTACAGCTTTTCAATCGGCGCTCCGGCGGCGAGCGCCTCTAGCACGGTGTTTTTGCCGAATACAAGCTCATCCTTGGCTGTTTTTTCGGGTTCGGGCTTTTGCGCCGGGCGCGGCTTTGACGCGGGACGTGCCGAGGGGGTGCGTCTGCTTTTAGTATACCCGCCCGCTCCGCCCGCAACACGGCCTCTTTGTGCGCCTGACGCGGTATTTCTGCTTTTTGCTTGATAATTCGGCATAATTTTTATAATTTCCAATGTAAAATCGCGCGGCAGGGCAAAACGCAACACTGCCGCGCAATTTATGTTTTATTTTTTACGCGAGGTAGCTCTTGAGAGCTTCCGCCGCGTCTGTGCGTTCCCACGGAAGGTCAACATCGGTTCTGCCGAAGTGGCCGTAGGCTGCTGTCGCGCCGTAAATCGGACGGCGCAGGTCAAGCCGCGCGATAATGCGGCCGGGGCGCATATCAAATTCTTTCTTGACGATTTCAGCGATCCTCTCGTCTGAGATTACGCCTGTTCCGCGCGTGTCGATGAGCACGGAGACGGGCTCTGCGACGCCGATCGCGTAAGCAAGCTCAATCTGGCAGGCGCGGGCAAGCCCTGCCGCTACAATATTCTTTGCGATATAACGCGCCATATACGCGGCCGAGCGGTCTACCTTTGTCGGATCCTTGCCCGAGAAAGCGCCGCCGCCGTGGCTTGCGTAGCCGCCGTAGGTATCGACGATTATTTTGCGTCCCGTAAGTCCGGAGTCTCCGACAGGACCGCCGATAACAAAGCGCCCTGTCGGGTTTATGAACACGCGCGTGTCCTTTGTGATAAGCTCGGCGGGGATTATCGGCTTTATTACAACGTCTGAAATTGCCTGGCGGAGCGCCTCCGTTGTAACGTCGGGCGAGTGTTGCGTGGATACGACGATTGCGGGAATCGAGATGATATTTCCCTTCTCGTCATACTCAACCGTGACCTGAGTTTTGCCGTCCGGCCGCAGAAAACCCAGCTCGCCGCTCTTGCGAACCTCTGTCAGGCGGCGCGAAAGCCTGTGCGAATATGAGATAGGCGCGGGCATAAGCTCCGGCGTTTCGTCGCACGCAAAGCCGAACATCATGCCCTGGTCGCCTGCTCCGATTTCGTCGCCGTTGTCGTAGGCGTTGTTAACGCCCTGCGCAATGTCGGGCGACTGCTTGTCGAGCGCGATCAGCACTGAAATTGAATTCGCGTCAAAGCCGTATTCCGGCTTGTCATACCCGATTTTAGCGACAGTTGAGCGGACAATCGCGTTGACGTCGACGTTTGCGGCGGACGAAATTTCGCCCATAACGAGCACCATGCCGGTTGTGGTCGCAGTCTCGCAGGCAACGCGCGAGAGCGGATCTCCGGCAATCATCGCGTCAAGAACGCCGTCTGAAATTTGGTCGCAGATTTTATCAGGGTGTCCCTCTGTAACGGATTCAGAGGTGAAAATTCTGTTGAACATTGTACTATACTCCTGTTAATTGGCCCGCGTAGAGCTCAGACCATCATAATATTGCAGATAAGCATACTATAGCATACTTTGCGCGTAAGGTCAACTGAAAATTTTTAGGTGTATCAAGGGGAATTGGAAAGGCAATTTCCGTCGTTTTGCGGGTGTGAAACGTATTACTGGCAGAACACTTAAAGAGAGGTCTCAAAATGCGGAAAAAACGGTTAGAAATAATGATAGGCGGCTTTGTCGCCGCAGCGGTCATATGCTTTGGCATATTAGCGGCAATCGGCACTGCGGAACACAGGGACGCGGAAAAAGCACGGCATGCCGAGGAGGAAAGGCTTGCGGAGGTGCTTTTTCTGGTGACGCAGAAATTTGTCGGCGAAAATCTGGCGCACGATCTGACGCTTGGTGACGGCACGGATTATTACGCGATAGATTACGCGCAATTCCCAGAATACACACGCGCCGTGTTTAAGGAAAAATTCGAGGCGTGGCTTTCGGAGTTCAACGAGGGGGATATTGAAACAGATTTTTCTGTTCTGAAAGCGCGCGGTATCGTAAAAGAACCGGCATCGCATGATGAGGCATGGAACGGCTATAATCTGAGCTTTACCAATATGTCGTATACGGGCACTGCGTTTTCTGTGAATATCGGATTTGGCCGCGCCAGTCTTTGGGGCTTATGGATAACATACGAAGCGGAATTTGCGCTTGGGAAATGGCAGGTAGCGGAGCCGACAGGTATGATGATTGCTTAGAGCTATTGGGCTGCGGGAAGCACACTTACAGAGAGGTCTCAAAATGCGGAAAAAACGGTTAGAAATAATGATAGGCGGCTTTATCGCCGCGGCGGTCATATGCTTCGGCATATTAGCGGCAATCGGCACGGCGGAAAATGCGCGGCTTGCCGATGCCCTTTTAGCTGTCGCTAAACAAGTAGTAAGAGACGACCCGATATTTAATGACACTATTAAGCATTACGCGATAGATTATTCGCTGCTTCCCGAAAATGCGCGCGCCGGTTTTAAGAAAAAATTTGAAAGCTGGCTTTCGGAATTCAACGACGGAGAAGTCGAGACTGACTACAATATACTGGACAAACGCGGAGTTTTGCAGGAAGACGAAAACGGAGACGGTGTGCCGGACGTTTTTTTTCTAACGCTGGACTTAGTAACAATGAGCGGAAACGAATTCAGGACGCATTTCAGCAGATTTGGCCCATTTTGTGCTACGTTCGGAACATACACCGCGCAATTTATAGACGGTGAGTGGCAAACCGCAGTGGAAATATCTCTTATATCATGAAATGTGCATTAGCACACAAAAGCCCCCCCCCTACAGCCCGTACTTCTGCCTGTAATGCTCAAACGCGTAGTAAAACTCGGTGTTGGACTCGACGCGCGTTTCGCGCATATAGTCGTGCGAGGAAAACGCGCCGTCCGGCAGTGTTATAACCGTCAGGGCAAGGTTTGAACAGTGGTCTGAAATGCGCTCTATGTTTACAAGAATGTCGTTCCACACAAAGCCCTGCTCAATGCCGCATTCGCCGCGCTGCATACGCAAAATGTGGTTGTCCCGCGCGTTTCTGACGAGCAGGTCTACAACCTGCTCAAGCGGCTCGACCTGCTTTGCGGTGGACTCGCTGTTTTCGCGGAAAGCGTCTGTCGTCATCACAAGGATTTCGTCCAGAGCGGCGGTAAGTCTTTCGAAATCCGCCACTGCCGCCTGTGAAAACGAGATCTTCTTGTCGTGCAGCTCCTCCGCAGACTGCAAAATGTTCAGCGCGTGGTCGCCGACCCGCTCAAGGTCGCCTATTGCGCGCAGGAATTTTGCCGCCTGTGACGATTCGGTAATGGTCAGGTCGCGCGCGGAGAGCTTTACGAGATAGGTGCCGAGCTTGTCCTCGCACAGGTCGAGCATACTCTCCTGAGTGCGCACCGAGACTGTTTTTGTCTCGCTGTAATTATTGACAAGCGCCAGCGCCTCGGTAACGGCGGCCTTTGCAGAGTCGCACATTTTCAGAATAATGTCGCGGCAGGAGGTAAGCGCGAGCGACGGCGAGGCCAGCAGGCGTTCGTCAAGCAGAAGCGCAGCGGTGCTGTCTTTTTGCTTGTCGCGCACCATGAAAAGCGCAAGCTTTTCCAGAAGACCCGCGAACGGGAAAATTATCGCTGTGACCGTTATATTGAAAATGCTGTGAAAAATCGCAATTGCAAAGGGAGAAATCGCATTGTCGAGAAACGCGAAGCGGAATATGAGATTCAGCCCGTAAATTACGACAAAGTAAATTAACGTGCCAACGACGTTAAACATAATGTGCACGACGGCAACGCGCTTTGCCGGCTTTGATACGCCGATGCTTGAAATAAGTGCCGTTACGCAGGTTCCGATGTTCTGACCCATAATAATCGGGATTGCCGCGCCGTAGGTCAGCCCGCTTCCTCCTGCAAACGCCTGCAATATGCCGACGGAAGCAGCTGAGCTTTGTATAATGCCGGTAACGACTGTTCCGGCGAGCAGGCCTAGAAACGGGTTTTTGAACGCGGTC
>JAISTA010000243.1 GCA_031272845.1 Oscillospiraceae bacterium | reverse complement strand
GCCCGGCATAAAGCGATTTTGCTTCTTTTCTCAAGAGAAAAGAAGTCGCCCCTTTTTGGTTACTTTTTCCGGCGAAGCGGAAAAAGTAACCGCCCGCCGCGTAGGCGCTTTTGCTGTGACCCGAAGAACAGCAGAGTACCAATTTCAAACCCCGCACCCCGCCACAAACAGAGAACTTTTCGTTCCCGCCTCCAGTTTTCCGTCTAAAAGAACACCCACCCCCGCCGCAAGTCAAAGCAACCAAACGGTCTTCACTCTGCGGCAAGCATCGCTCCTACAGTCCGCAGGACTCCAGCGCCGCAAGACTCCTCTCCGCTATTGCGGTATTTTTTTCCTTCTTGTTTCTTATCCTCTCGCCGAGCGGCTCGATTATCCCGAAATTGATGTTCATTGGCTGAAAATCCGATACCGCGCCGCCGGAAACATACCTTGCAAGCGCTCCGATTGCCGTCTCGCGCGTTACGCGCGGCATCGGCCGCCCCAAAAGCTCCGCTGCTAACGCCGACGCGGCGAGATAGCCCGAAGCCGTGCTTTCAACATAGCCCTCAACACCGGTTACTTGCCCCGCAAACGCCACTCGCGGCAGTTTTCGCAGACGGTAATACTCGTCCAGCAGCACGGGCGAATTAATAAACGTGTTTCTGTGCATAACGCCGTAGCGCACAAACTCCGCGCCGCAAAGCGCCGGAATCATACCGAAAACGCGCTTTTGCTCACCGAATTTAAGGTGCGTCTGAAAGCCGACTATGTTAAAAAGCGTGCCCTCGCGGTTGTCCTGCCGCAGCTGCACCACCGCGTAGGGTGTTTGACCCGTGCGCGGGTCGCGCAGGCCTACCGGCTTTAGCGGGCCGTAACGCAGCGCGTCCTCTCCGCGCCGCGCCATAACCTCAACGGGCATACAGCCCTCGAAAACTCCGCCGTCGTCAAACCCGTGAACCTCGGCCTGCTCGGCCGCGCACAGCTCGCGCCAAAAGGCCAGATATTCGTCCTTTGTCATCGGGCAGTTTATGTAGTCGTCGCCCGACTTGTCGTACCGCGACTTGCGGTACGCGCTCTGCATATCAATACTCGCGCCGGTTAAAATTGGAGCCGCCGCGTCGTAGAAATTCAGGAACTGTACGCTTGGCTCAAGCTCGGTTAAAAGCCGCCCGATTGAAGCCGTCAGCTTATCAGAGGTCAGCGGGCCTGTCGCGATAATGACGCGTCCGCCGGGAATTTCGGTCAGCTCGCGGCGATGTACCGTGATGTTCGGCTCCGCCGTGACGCGCGCTGTCACCGCCTCGGAAAACAGCTCGCGGTCAACCGCGTGCGCCCCGCCTGCCGGAACACGAGTGCTTTCGGCGCACTCCATAATAACGCTGCCGAGCCTGCGCAGCTCTTCCTTCAGCAATCCGACGGCATTTGACAGGTCGTCTCCGCGCAGGGAGTTTGAACACACAAGCTCCGCGAACTTATCCGTTTTGTGCGCCGGAGTCGTGTTTTCCGGGCGCATTTCGTACAGGTCGACGTGTATCCCGCGCCGCGCCAGCTGATACGCGGCCTCGCTCCCGGCAAGTCCCGCGCCGATAACGGTGACGGCAGGAGCTCCGTGTTCCGCGTTTTGTATATTCAGTTCAGCGCCGTTTTCAGATACCACAGACCGTCCTCCGTTAAAATTCAGTAAACCGCGAACAGCAGGTGTTCCCGGTTTTTGCGCGAAACGCGCCGTTTTCTTACTTGCCCAAAGCCGACAGGGCGGCGGCATTCTTGTCCTTGGACGACCGCTTGGCGGTGTTCGCCTTTTTCACAGTGTTTTTCGGCGCGGTACTTAGCTTTGCGGCAGACTTTTTCGCGGTCGCAGTCTTTGTTTTTGCCGCCGGCTTTTTTGCGGACGCTGTCCTTGCGGCGGGCTTTTTATCCGCCGCCGCGCCGTCCGTACTCGTTTTTTTGCGCCAGCCGCGCTTGTCCTCGGGGACAAATTCGGGGCAGTCGGCGTTAATGCAGTACGGCTTTTTCGCGCCCTTGCCGGACGGCTTGAACATCGTTTTGCCGCAGATCGGGCAGTTATCCGCAACGGGGACGTCCCACGTTATAAAGCAGAACTTGCCCTCCTCAACGCGCTTGTCGCACGAATAATACGCGTGGCCGGTCTTTGACGTGCGCTTGAACAGCTCGCCGCCGCAATTCGGGCAAACGCCGGGCATTTTTACGACAATCGGCTTTGTAAACGTGCAGTCGGGAAAGCCGGAGCAGCCCAAGAACCGCCCGAACTTGCCGGATTTGAACACCATAGGCTTGCCGCAAACGTCGCACACCTCGTCGGACACCTCGTCCGGCACCTTTATGCGCTGGCCGTCCATTTCGGTCTCCGCCGTCTCAATTGACTTGTGAAAACCGCCGTAAAACCCGGATATTACGTCTGTCCAGACCTCTTTGCCGCTTTCAATCTCGTCAAACCGCTCCTCCATATTCGCGGTGAACTGTAAATTTACAATGTCCGAAAACCGCTCCTTTAACAGCGCGGTTATGACCTCGCCAAGCGGCGTCGGGCGCAGGGTGCGCCCTTCTTTAACAACGTATTCGCGCGAGGTTATCGTCCCGATTGTCGGCGCGTAGGTTGAGGGGCGGCCGATTCCGGTCTCCTCCATCTCGCGGATAAGCGAGCTTTCGGTGTACCTCGCGGGCGGCTGTGTGAACTTTTGCTCCTTGATGAACTTGTCAAGGCGGCAAATTCCGCCCTCCGGCAGCTCCGGCAGCGCCGCTCCGGCGATTGACTCCTCGTCGTCGGCATAAACGGTAAGGTAACCGCGAAAAATCAGGTGAGAGTGCGTTGCCCGGAACTCGTAGCCGCTGTTGTCAAACCCGATCGCTGTTCCCGCATACCTCGCGGGGCTCATCTGCGAGGCGACAAACCGCGCCCAAATCAGGCGATACAGCTTATACTGGTCGGAGGTCAGGCTTTTTCTGACCTTTTCCGGCGTTAAAAACACGTTTGACGGGCGAATTGCCTCATGCGCGTCCTGCGCGCCGGCCTTTGCCTTATACCGCGTCGGCTGGCCGGGGTAGTTTTCTTGCCCGTAGGTCGCCGGGATGAACCTTGCCGCGTCAGACAGCGCGTCTTCAGACAGGCGCAGGCTGTCCGTTCTCATATACGTGATGAGGCCGACAGTGCCCTCGCCGTCTATATCAATGCCCTCGTAGAGCATTTGCGCGACCGCCATGCATTTTTTCGGCGTCATGCCAAGGCGGTTTGTCGCCGCCTGCTGGAGGGACGACGTTGTAAACGGCGGCTGCGGGCGGCGCTGCCGCTCCGTATGCTTAACGCCGGTCACGATAAACGGTGCTTTTTCCGTCGCCGCGATAATCGCGAGAACCTCCGCCTCCGAGTGCAGCTCCTCTTTTTTGCCGTTTCTGCCGAAGTATTTTGCAGTGACGACGGCGGCTCCGCCGTCAGGGAGCAGATTCGCCTCTAAAAGCCAGTATTCCTCGGGAATAAAGGCGCGGATCTCCTCCTCGCGGTCAACGACTATGCGCAGCGCGGCTGACTGGACACGCCCGGCGGACAGGCCGTATTTTATCTTCTTCCAGATAAAAGGGGACAGCTCATAGCCGACGAGCCTGTCGAGCACGCGGCGCGCCTGCTGCGCGTCGACTAAACCCATGTCAAGCGCGCGCGGGTGCGTTATCGCGTCGAGCACGACTTTTTTTGTTATCTCGTTAAACGTAACGCGCTTTGCCTTTTCGTCTGACAGGCCCAAAAGCTCCTTTAAGTGCCAGGAAATTGCCTCTCCCTCACGGTCAGGGTCGGTTGCGAGAAAGACTGTGCCCGCCGATTTCGCGGCGGAACGCAGCGAGCCGATAAGCGCCTCGCGCCCCTTGACCGAGGTGTATTCCGGGGCGAAGTTCCGCTCAATGTCAACGCCCATCGTAGACTTCGGCAGATCGCGCAAATGCCCCATTGAGGCCGTGACCGTGTAGCCGGGGCCTAAGTATTTTTCAATAGTTTTCGCCTTTGCGGGCGACTCGACTATTACTAGATTTTCTGTTTTTTTTGCCATTGTGTTGTAGTATGTTCCAAACGGTAATATTTAATTCGAAAAAATAAAAACGGACGCGGTCTGCTCTGCCGGCTCGTTTTGCGTGACACTTTCGCCAAACTCAATTCGCCCGGGCTAAACCGTAAACGCCGAAGCCGAGACTGACGGCCGCGCCCTCAATCTCAAGCATTGTTATTGTTTTTTGCAGAACATCCGGCGAAAGGCCTGTTTCTTCCGCAATATGCTCAAAGTCAACGCCCTCCGCGCCGCCGTCCGCGATTACGCGAAGCACTGCGGCTTCATTTTCCGGCAGAGACGCAAGGATTTCTGTTATGTCGATAACCTCGGGTTCAGCCTCAGGCTCGGTCTCCGGCTCGTTTTTTTGCCGCGATTTCTTCTTCGCCGCAGGTGCTGAGCTTTGCGCGTTTTCGTCATAATAATTCGGCGATTCGGGGGCTTTCAGTATGGCCTTTTTGATGTACAGTCCGGTAATATCCTCGGCTGACAAGAGAGGAATCGCGCCGTCGCGCAAAAGCAGGTTTCCGCCGTGACCCGTCTTTGAGTCGATATTGTGCGGCAGGACAAACACGTCCCGCCCCTGCTCCAGCGCAAGCTCCGCAGTAATAAGCGCGCCGCTTTTGTCCGGCGCTTCAATTATCGCAACGCCGAGAGACAGGCCGGATATAATGCGGTTTCTTTCGGGGAAATGCTGCCCCTCCGGCAAAACTCCGGGCGGGTATTCCGATATGATCGTGCCGTTTTTGATAACGTCCTCAAACAGGGCGCGGTTTTCCTTTGGATAGACAATGTCAACTCCGCAGCCCAGAACGCCGACAACCGCGCCGTTTGCGCGAAGGGCGCCGATCGCCCCGTCTGAATCTATGCCCTTGGCAAGACCCGTTACAATAACAAACCCGGCTTTAGAAAGGGCGTAGCTTATATCCTGCGCGCTTTTTGATCCGTAGGCGGAGGAGCGCCGCGTGCCGACGATGGCAATGTGCGCCTCGTCAGACGTGGGCAGCGGCTTGCCGACGGCATACAGCACAATAGGCGGATCCGTGATTGCCCGCAGGCTTTGCGGATACTCCGCGTCGCCCAGCGTTATTATGCGGATGTTAAGCGCGGCGGCGCGGTCTATAATCGCCTTTGCGTATGTAAAATCCTTGACAAGCAGACTTTCCCGCTCATTCGGAGTAAAAGCCGCCCTGTCAGAAAGCTCTTTTTCAGTGAGGTAATAAAGCTCCTCAGGCGAGCCGTAGCGAGACAGCAGCTCCGTCTTGCGCAGCGGCGATATTTTGCCTTGCGCCGAAAGCCAAACCCAATATTTCAGCATTTATTTCGTACCTCCGAAATTTTTGGAGAACGCACAGCCGGCCCGCCAAAAGGCAGTCGGCTACTTTTGCATTTCGTACAGAATGATTCCCGCCGCGACGGCGACATTCAGCGACTCCGCGCCGCTGATCGGGATTTTCACAAACTCATCGCACAGCGCGGCAACCTCCGCCGTCAGCCCGCGCCCCTCCGCGCCGAACGCAACGCAGTATCCGCCGCGCACCAGCTCTGACGCACGCGGCTTCTTTGCGCCGGGATACAGCGCCGCTCCCGCAATGCGCAGCCCCTCGGCCTTTGCCTGACTCAATATATCCGCCGTAACGTGCAAATATTCCGTAGAAAACACGGTTCCCATAGAGGCGCGTATCGTTTTCGGCGAAAACAGCTCCGCGCAGCCGGGTGTGAGCAGGAATTTGCAAAGTCCGAACGCGATGCCCGTTCGGATAATCGTGCCGACATTGCCGGAATCCTGAATGCCGTCGAGTATGACATACCGCGCCCCGGCGTCAATTTTCTCCTGCGGCGCGGGCGTTTTTCCGACAAACAGAACCTCCCGCGCGGTTTTCAGCGGCGAGATATACTCAAGAAGCTCCGGTGTAACGACAGTCTGCGCATATCCGGAATACTCCGGCATTTCACCCTGAGTGACAAGCTCCTCAATCGCGGTTGCGCGGACAATCGCCTCACGCAAGCACTTTTCACCGTCCGCGATGAACAGCCCCGTCTCGCGGCGATAAGCCGCGTCAGAGCAAAGGCGGCGCAAATGCCGGATTTTTGGGTTTTGCCGTGAGGTCAGCGGTGGCATTTATTGTTTGGTTGCTTTGCTTCTACGCTATCGGCTTCATTGTCGGGAAAAACAGCACGTCGCGTATTGACGACGCGCCTGCGAGCAGCATTGCGCAGCGGTCTATTCCGCTGCCGATACCGCCTGTTGGCGGCAGGCCGTATTCAAGCGCCTCTAAAAAGTCCTCGTCGAGCATTTCGGCCTCCTCGTCTCCGCGCTCGCGGGCGCGAAGCTGCGCCTCAAACCTGCCGCGCTGGTCAATCGGGTCGTTCAGCTCTGAAAAGCCGTTGGACATCTCGCAGCCCGCGACAAAGCACTCAAACCGCTCCGTCACGCGAGTATCGGCCGCCTTGCGCTTTGCAAGCGGGGACACCTCAACCGGGTATTCC
>JAISTA010000192.1 GCA_031272845.1 Oscillospiraceae bacterium | reverse complement strand
GACGATAAGCTTTATGCCGCACCCGCCGACTACTGCGGCATAAACGAAAACATCGTGCTCGCGAACCCCAACGCACAGACCGGCGCAGTGCTTGCGCTGTCTGATATTGAGGACATTTGCGCGTCAAATCCGAACAATATCGTGGTAATTGACGAGGCGTACGCGGACTTTCTCAAGTACGGCGAAACCGCTGTATCGCTGATCGGGGAATTTTCGAATCTGATTGTCGTGCGCACGTTTTCCAAATCAATGGGACTCGCGGGAGCGCGTTTGGGCTACGCGGTGTCGAACCCGGAGCTTATTGCGGATATTGAGCGCGTGCGGTTTTCGTTCAACCCGTATAATCTGAACGCAATGACGCAGGCGGCGGGATTCGCGGCTCTTTCCGAGCTTGCGTTTTACCGCGAAAAGTGCCGCGAGATTATCGCCACGAGGGAGTGGTTTTCAGAAAAGCTGCGCGAAAGCGGCTTTGTTTTAACAGACAGCCGGGCAAACTTTATTTTCTGTGAGCACGAGTCAGTTTCGGGAGAAGCGCTGCAATCGGCGCTGCGGGAAAAGGGCTTTTTGGTTCGGAGATTTTCCTCGCCTGAGAGAATAAAAAACAGACTGCGAATCACAATCGGAACGCCTGAGGATATTAAAAGCCTTCTCGGCGCAATAATAGAAATTGTCGGCAAAAAGGCAGGTTAAAGCATATGCGCGAAGCAAAAATTACGAGAAAAACAACAGAGACGGAAATTGATCTGGCTCTGAATTTAGACGGCGCTGGCGTCTACAGCGTCAAAACCGGCGTGCCGTTTCTTGACCACTGTCTGGAGCTTTTCGCCCGCCACGGCGCTTTCTCCATTGATGTGACCTGCAACGGCGACACGCATATAGACGCGCACCATTCGGTTGAGGACATCGGAATCGTGCTTGGGCGCGCGTTTTCAGATGCTCTCGGCGAAAAGCGAGGGATTCGCCGCTACGGCAGCATAATCCTGCCGATGGACGAAACGCTTGTGCTTGCGGCGGCAGATATTTCAGGCCGCGCGCATATTGAGTTTGACCTCGGAGAGCTCCCCGAAAAGGTGGGTGAGTTTGACACAGAGCTTGCGCGCGAGTTCTGGATTTCCTTTGTGCGCGCGGCGAATATCACGCTGCATATAAGAAAGCTCTCAGGCACAAACGGCCACCACATAATCGAGGCGACGTTCAAGGCGGCGGCGCGCGCCCTGCGCGAGGCGGTAAGCGTCGACCCGAACAGCAATGAGGTGCCGAGCACCAAAGGCGTGCTGTAGGGTAAACGCGAGAATACAAAAAAGGCAGTCGGGACTAATCCCGGCTGCCTTTTGTTTTGCGTAATTTGTGCCGCTACTCCGCCGCGCCATACTCCAGCATCGCCGCAAACTCGTCCTCAGACACAACCTCCACGCCCAGCTTCTGCGCCTTTGTCAGCTTGCTTCCTGCGTCCTCGCCCGCTACGACAAGTGAGGTTTTCTCCGATACGGAGGACGACACGCGCCCGCCTAGCGACTCAATTATATCTGTCGCCTGTTTGCGGGTGTACCGCGTCAGCGCGCCGGTCAAAACAACTGTTTTTCCGGCAAAAACACCGTTTTCCGCGATTGTATCCAGCGATTCCATAACAACGCCCGCGTCTCGCAGCTTTTGGATAAGCGTTCTTCCTGCGTCGGAGGAAAACCAGCCGTAAATCATCTCCGCTGTGATGCCTCCGATATCCCGCAGGGAGGACAGCTGCTCTTTTTCGGCGGCGGCAAGCCGTTCGACTGAGCCAAACGCTCGCGCGAGGATTTTCCCCGTCTGCGCTCCGACCTGCGGTATGCCGAGGGCGAACAGCAGTCGCGAAAGTCCGCGCGTTTTGGAGCGCTCAATTGCCGCAACAAGGTTTTCAGCTGACTTCTGCGCAAATTTCGGAAGCTCCGCGAGATCCTCAACCGTGAGACTGTACAACTCTGCGGGCGTTTTCACAAGTCCCGTGTCGTACAAAAGCTCCGCGACTGCCGCACCGCAGCCCTCAATATCCATAGCGTCGCGCGAGGCAAAATGCGCGAGCTTGCGCTTTGCCTGCGCGGGACAGTCCGCGCCGATACAAACATAGGCCGCGCCGCTGTCGCGGCTCACCTTGCCTCCGCATATCGGGCAGGTGTGCGGAAAATGAAACCGCGTCTCATCACCCGTGCGTTTTTCCGGAATTGAGCGCAAAACCTCAGGGATAATCTCGCCCGCCTTGCGGACAACGACCGTGTCGCCGATGCGAATGTCGCGCTCCTCAATAAAGTCCTCATTGTGCAGCGTTGCGGCGGTGACAGTCGTCCCCGCAAGGCGCACAGGCTCAAGTATTGCTTTCGGAGTGAGCACGCCGGTTCTGCCGACCTGAATCTCAATATCAAGCAGCCGGGTTTCTTTTTCCTCAGGCGGGTATTTGTAAGCGACCGCCCATTTCGGAACCTTTGAGGTAGACCCGAGCTTTTCGCGCAGGGCAAGACTGTTGACCTTGACGACCGCGCCGTCAATCCCAAAGGGGAACATCTCGCGGCTTTCGCCAAGGCGCTCAAGCTCGGCAAGAATTTCGTCTTCAGACGACAAAATGGAGTAGGGAATAACCTCAAATCCAAGCTCTCGCAAATACTCCAGCGTTTCGGAGTGACTCGCAAAATCAGCTCCCGTCACAGACTGGATATTGAATACACAGCAGGAGAGACGCCTCTCCCGCGCAATCTCCGGGTCGAGCTGACGCAGACTGCCTGCCGCCGCGTTGCGCGGATTCGCAAGCAGCTTTTCGCCGCGCTCCTCGCGGGCTTCATTCAGCTCCGCAAAAACCGCCTCAGGCATATAGACCTCTCCGCGAACGGTAAGCCTTTGCGGCAGCTCGCTGGATTTTGGCGGTGTCAGCCGCTTCGGCACAGACTCAATCGTCAGAATATTGTGCGTTACATCCTCGCCGGTCTGTCCGTCTCCGCGTGTCAGACCCTGCCGAAAAACACCGTTTTCATAAATCAGCGAAACGGAAAGCCCGTCAATCTTCGGCTCTGCGGTAAACGACACGTCAATACCAGCAAAGCTCGCCTTGACCTTACCGACAAAGGCCGCCGCTTCGCTGACAGAAAACACATCCTGCAGGCTCTGCAGCGGATTTTCGTGCTGAACGGACGCGAATTTGTCCGACACCGCCCCGCCGATAGTCACGGTAGGGGAGGTTTCGTCCGCAAATTCGGGGAATTCAGCCTCCAGCGCGCGCAGCTCAAGCGACAGCGCGTCATAGTCAAAATCCGAGACAAGCGGCGCGTCGTCATTGTAGTACGCGGCGTTCAGGCGGGAGAGCCGCTCGCGCAGCTCGTCAATTTTCAGTTTTGCTTCGTCTTTGCTAATTGTTTTCCTCTTCCTGCCGCTTTTTGTCAAGATATTCGTCGTAGGTCATCTGATAGTCGTAAGCCTTGCCTTCCTTCAGCTCAATGATTCTGTTTGCCGCTGTCTGGATAAGCTGATGGTCGTGCGTTGTAAAGATAATGTTGCCCTTAAAGTCGGACAGACCGTTGTTCAGCGCCGCGATTGCCTCAAGGTCAATGTGGTTTGTCGGCTGGTCAAGCATTAAGGCCGAAGCGCCTGAGAGCATCATTCGCGAGAGCATACAACGCACCTTTTCGCCGCCGGAAAGA
>JAISTA010000159.1 GCA_031272845.1 Oscillospiraceae bacterium | reverse complement strand
GCCTTGCAGACTGAATTTCAGTTATAGTCAAACCACTTGAAAAGGGGTTCGGCTTTGCGAGGATATTTTCCTGGTTGCCGGGAGTAGAACGCAGGCGTGTCGTAACCCGGCAAGGACGCCGACACAGCAATCCGGAAAATTTCTGCCGAGACGGTTCGTTTCTCAAGTAGTTTGACTATAATATACGCGCCCGGAGGGAGGTCGGCAAATGAATTGGGAACCTTGGACGGGCTGCTATAAAATAAGCGACGGCTGTGCACATTGCTATTTTTATGGCCCGCTCGCAAAACGCTACGGTCAAAGCTCCATACAAAAGACGGATAAGCTTGACTGGCCCGTAAGGAAAAACGCAAAGGGCGAATACAATATAAAAGGGAACAAAACTCTTGCGACCTGTTTTGCAACCGATTTTTTCCTTCCCGAAGCGGACGAATGGCGAAAAGAAGCCTGGCGCATAATTAAGCAAAGGCCGGATATTGATTTTCTGATCCTAACAAAACGGATCGACCGTTTTCTTGTAGCCTTGCCCTCCGATTGGAATGACGGATATGACAATGTGTATATTGGATGTACGGTCGAAAATCAAGAGCTGGCAAATTACCGGCTTCCGCTGTTTCTGTCTTATCCGATAAAGCGGCGGTTCATAGCCTGCTCGCCGCTTTTGGAGGCGATAGATATATCGCCGTATCTTCACGGAATCGAGCATGTCACCGTTGCAGGGGAAACAGGCCGGGAGGCCAGAGAATTTAACTACGAGTGGGTGTTGGATATACGCGAGCAGTGCGTGACCGCAAACGTCACATTTTGGTTCAAAAGCACCGGTTCTCTTTTTAAGCGTAATGGGATAGCCGAAAGAATAAATCCCTTTAAGCAAGGCAGCAAAGCAAAAGAGCTCGATATAGATATACTGAACGGGACGAAGCTGTTTTAATTGGAGCAGCTGTTCGGCAAATTCCGGTTTGTTTGCCGATTATGCGGCGGCGAGCTATGTGCTATCGCGCCGTCCTCCCAAAGCGGGTACCGAATTTGCGTGCTTTTGCGCAAAAGCCGCCCGCACCTTTCCTCTTGTAAAAAAATTTTAGGAATATATACAAATGAATAACCCAACAACCGTTCCGACCAAGGTCTTTAACCGGAATTTCATTTTCGTTATGATCTGCAATTTCGGCCTCTGTCTCGGACATTTTTCTGTGTATCCGCTTGCAGAGGGGTACGCAAAGCTCCTTCACGCGGGGAGCGCGCTTGCGGGCTTTCTCGCGGGAATGTTTTATATGATCGCCCTTGCTCTGCGCCCGGTGTCCGGCCCGATTATTACAAAGCTTGACAAGCGCCTGCTGCTTATCGTGATTTTCGGCCTCGGCATTATTACAAACGTCGCCTACGCAATGTTTCCGACAATCGGTGCGTTTGCGGCCTTCCGCGTACTTCACGGCGTGCAGTACGGCTTTGTCGGCCCCGTTATAATGACGCTTGCCTCAGACCACACGCCGCCTGACAAGATGGCCTCCGGTCTCGGCTTTTACGGCGTCGGCGGCGCGATAGGCCAGTCAATCGCGCCGATGATTGCAATGGAGCTTTTGAACTACGGCAAGACCGCCCGCAGCGAGCTTTTCGGCTACAAGCTGGTATTTTTGTTCGCGGCTCTGGTTTTTGCGCTTGCGACGCTTGCGGCCTGCTTTTTGCCAAAGGACAGAAAGACGAAGCAGGAGACAAAATCCCTCGGCATGTGGTATAAAAATATCGCCTCGCGCCACGCGGCGGGAGTTACCATTGTTATCAGCCTTCTGATTATGGGCTATGCGCTGTACAACACGTTCTTTGTTAAATTTACGGAAACGGAATGGCCGGACGCAAGCCACGCCTCCGTGTTCTTTACGGTTATGGCGCTTGTGCTTCTCGTTTCGCGGCCGCTCTCCGGGTTTCTCAACAAAACGTTCGGCTTCAAAAAGGTTCTTCTTCCCGCGATTATTGTTTTCGGCTCCTCTTTTTTCATTGTCGCCTCGTCCCGCTCGCTTGTGCAGGCCTGTATCGGCGGAGCCGTCGCGGCGCTCGGCTACGGCTGCTGCCAGCCCTCCCTGCAGGCAATGGCGGTGCTTACAGTGTCTCCGCTGCAGCGCGGCGTTGCGTCTAACACGCTGTATATCGGTATGGACGTCGGTCTTGCTCTGGCTCCGACAATCGGCGGCCTGCTGCTTGTGATTATGCCGTACAGCACTATGTATTATTTCGGCGCGGTGCCTGTTGTACTGGCCTTTATAACGCTGATTTTTGTCTTTCCCTCGTTCTATAAAAGACGCGCGGTACTCGAGATCGCCGAGGCTGAGGAAAAAGCCCGGCTCGAGGAATAGACGAGATTTATAAAAAAAAACGGGCGGCGAGGAAAACCGCCCGTTTTTTTATAGCTTAGGTTTTACTCAAAAATCAAACCGCTTTTACACAGGTTTTACAACAGAAATTCAGAGCCTTATTAAAACGTGAAGCTCCCGGCCGCTTTTTCCACAATAAATAAAATAACAAACAAAGCATTTGTTAATAACCTGTTTAGCGCCGCGCTGTTATCCACAAATAAAAATCACACACTAAATGTTTAGTGTTTATAATACGCCCGCTTTTGCACCGGGAAAAATAAAATTTACGCGCTTTTTTGCTTGAAATGCCGAGAAAAACACAGCTTTTTTATGTTTTCCACTTTTTCTCGCTCTACTACTGCTGTTTATATTATAATATTTATATATAATAAATTGAAGCATAGCTGATAAAAAAGCGCGAATCGGCACTGACTTAAAATCCCACCGTGTTTATTAAGAATGTGAACAAAAACAGCTTTACAAAAATGCTGCATTGTGATATTATTTTAATGAAATGCTGTATTGTATGAATAAAGGAGCCCGCCGTTGAAAAAAAGACCTTTTGCAATTGTTAAAACTGCGGTTTCCACCGCCGGTTGTGTGCTTTTGCTTGCTTCCTGCAAGACAGCGCCCGCCGTGTCAACCGCTCCGCCGGAGGTATCGCCGACTGTTTCAGTTCCGGTGCCGACAGGAGAGCCTGTTTTTTCGCTCGGCGAGAAATATGTGAGGTATTACGGCGAGACGGTAAAGGAATTTATCCCGGCGGAATATCCGGCGAGCGTTGTACCGTTTTTAGGCGGTGTTATAAGCGTTGATACAGGCTTCGGTATTCCCGGAGGAATTAGCAAGTATGGATTTTGCCTCGAAACAGGTGAGGTTATCTGCGACCCGTATTACTCTTATGTTGAACAGCTTTCAGTCGGCGAAAAGACGGTTTATATCGCGAGAAAGCCGCTTGAAAAGCAGGAAAACAGCTTTTTCATGGAATATGCTTTTACCGTTATAACGTCAGACGGCAAAACCGCGATAAAGGCAGAGAGAGCAGGCTTTCTCGGAGAAGCTGCGGATACGGGCTTTTTGTTAATTAATATCGGCGGTAAATTCGGTGTTGTGGATTTTGACGCGAACGAGGTGCTTTCCTATATATACGACACGGCGCCGATATATTCAGACGGGCTGTTTTTGATCGTTGAAAGCGTTTTTTCAGAGGACGGATACCTTTCTTATTGGTATATTGACGAAAAGGGAGAGCAGTTCGGCGAGAAGAAAAGCATACGAAAAACAGTGCTGGAAAGAGCGGGGCTTTTAGAAAATGACTTCTCTTATCCGGACGTACTGTCTTTTCTCGCCTATTCAGACGGCTTTGCGCCTTATGTGACAGACGACGGCTTGTACGGCTATATAGACAAGGCGGGCAGCGTTGCGATTCCGGCGCAGTTTCCGCTGACACACGAGGGCGCGGGCGTTTTTATAGACGGCGCGGCGATCATTGACTGGCGGCAGTACAGCCCTGTGGATACCAAAAACCCGGTGTATTCCGTTATCAACAAGGACGGCTGGGAGTTTATCCCGAAAACAACAGGCGTTATTATACGCGACAACGGCATGCTGGCCGTTTCGAGCTATGACGCGTCTCTTCCGGTAGAGTTTTATTCGCCGTCAGGAGACCTGATTTACAGAACGGAAAACTACAATACGGTTATGTCGGTCGGCTACGGGCTTTTCCGTCAGTCGTATATAGGAGAGGACGGCATAGAGCAGGGCGGAGCGCTTATACGTGCCGAAAACGGCAGGGAAAGCGAGCTGCTGTATGAATACGCGCTTGACCAAACGGAGGCCGAGCCGAGCTTTCAGTGGGATCACGAAACAGGCGCGCTGGTGCTGACAGAGTATGTTTCAGACGGGGAGTTTACGTATCAGCGCGTCAAAATTTTTGATGAAGCCGGAGTGATGACCGCAAGCTTTACGGATGAGTTCAGCGGCTACGATTGGGTTTATATCTCGCAGATCCATGGAAAAAAGGATGGCTTTTCAGAGCCGGCTGTGGAATTTTTTCTTGTGAAAACAGGCAAAAACGGCGAGGAGCTCTATGAATGCGCGTTTTACACCATGTCAGGCAAAAAGGTTTTTGATTCGGGATACAAAACGGCCGTGCCTGTTTTCGGCGGGAAGTATTTTGTTGTTCAAAAGGGACTTTACACCGGCGTTATTGACGCAAACGGGCAGTGGCTCGTGAAATGCACCGCGCTTGACTACATGGCGGACTAAAATCGGCTGGCAC
This sequence comes from Oscillospiraceae bacterium, assembly GCA_031272845.1. Taxonomy (GTDB): domain Bacteria; phylum Bacillota; class Clostridia; order Oscillospirales; family Oscillospiraceae; genus JAIRRO01. Next base: position 7,655 of record JAISTA010000159.1, on the reverse strand, counting down.
AAAGGATAAAGGGGCAATATGTTAAAAAAATCAATAGCGGCAGCGCTTATTATACTGATGACGGCGGGGCTAATCTCGTGCGGAAAAACTCCGCCGACTCAAACTCCGACGCCTGACGCAACACCGACTCCTGTTACGGCACAGCCGACCGCGCCGGGCAGTCTTTCCTCACTCGGCGCGCCGGACACTTCGTTTTCATTTACGCGGGAGAGCTTTCCCGTTTTAGACGGCTCGACAGCCGCGATTCCGCTTGGAGTCGGGCTTTCGGGGTTTTTCCTGGGATATTCGCAGGACGAGGCGCTTGAGAAATACCCGTTTGCGGGAACCGCCGCTTCCGTTGAGAACCTGTATTCCGGGTTTTCGGACTTTCTTTTGGTGTACGACCCGCCGGAATCCACAAAGGATTTGCGCGGCGGCATTGAATATCTGCCTATAGGGCGCGACGGGCTTGTTTTTCTGACGCACAAGGATAACCCCGTAAAAAGCCTGACGGACGAGCAGCTTCGCGGTATATACGAGGGCAGGATTACAAACTGGAGCGAGGTCGGCGGGGACGACGCGGAAATCGTCGCCTATCAGCGCAACGAGACCTCAGGCTCGCAGGCCATGTTTTTGCGGAGTTTTCCTGATATCGCGCTCACCGAGCCGCCGAAGGAGCTTGTCTCAGGCTCTATGAGCGGGCTTTTAGAGGCCGTTGCGATATACAATAACGAGAAATACGCAATAGGCTACAGCGTGTATTACTATGCCGCCGAGATGAAAAAGGATGAGAATATAAAGCTCCTGCAGGTAGACGGCACGGCGGCGGACAGCGGAACGATCGCCTCCCGCGCATACCCCTACACGGCAGAGTTTTACGCGGCGTATATGAAAAAGACGGATAATCAGGCTGTTCTCGCGCTCGCCAAATGGTTCAAAACAGAGCAGGCTACGCGGCTTTTGGAGCTGTGCGGGTACGTTCCCGCAAACAGATAATCCGGAGGACTTGCCTTTGTCCGTATATCTAGACAGCGCCGCCTCCGCGCCCGTATTAGATCAGGCCGCCCGCGTTTTTTCGCAAACGGCGGCGCTTGCCGGAAACCCTTCCTCAACGCATGCGGCGGGGCGCGAAAAAAAGCGCGTTTTAGAGGCCGCGCGCGCTGAAATTCTTGCGGCGGCGGGCTTTAATCCAAATGACGGCTGCGTTTTCACCTCCGGCGGCACGGAGGCAGACAATCTCGCAATAGCGGGCTTTTGCATGAAAAACGCGCGCGCGGGACGGCACATCATAACGTCTCAGGCGGAGCACGACGCTGTTTTGAACACGGTAAAATCGCTTGAGCGGCAGGGCTTTTCCGCGACGTATCTTGCGCCGGGCAAAAGCGGCGTGTGCGACCCGGACGCGCTTAAGTCCGCTCTGCGCGGGGATACGGTTCTTGTTTCGCTTATGGCGGTCAACAACGAGACCGGCGCAATTGCACCTATCGAGGAATACGCGCGTATTGTCCGCGAAAACAGCCGCGCCGCGCTTCATGCAGACGCTGTTCAGGCCTTTGGAAAGCTCCCGCCGCAGGCGTACTGCTGTGCTGATATGGTTTCGGTTTCGGCGCACAAAATCGGCGGTTTGCCCGGAACGGGCGCGCTTCTGCTGCGCGGGGGAGTTAAGCTGTCGCCCGTTCTTCACGGCGGAGAACAGGAAAGCGGACTGCGCGCGGGGACGGAAAATGTTCCGGCGGCGGCGGCCTTTGCGGCGGCGGCAAAAATCCGCGGGGAGCAGAGAGAAGCTGAATTCCGGCGTCTGCGCGGACTGAGAGAGCGCCTTATCGGGCGAATGCGTGAGATTGACGGCTTTTGCCTGACGCTTGACGGCAGTGCCGAGGCCAGCCCGTATATTCTGTCGTTTTCTCTGCCGGGATATCCTGCCGAGATTATGACAACCGTCCTTTCGGACGAGGGATTTTTTGTTTCCCGCTCGTCCGCCTGCAAAAAAGGCAGGCGCTCGCACGTTCTCGCCGCGATGGGACTGCCGGGCGGCGTTGCGGAGTCCGCGCTGCGCGTATCCTTTTCGCCTGAAACGCGGGAGGAGGACGTGACGGAATTTGCCGGCGCGATAATTCGAATAACACAGAGAATAATAAGGAAAAAGTAAATGAAGGCTTTTTATATTGACGTCGCAAGGTGCAACGGCTGTCACAACTGCCAGATCGCCTGCAAGGATGAGCATTCCGAAAACGCGTGGCTGCCTTATGCCGAGGCGCAGCCTATGACGGGGCAGTTTTGGTGCCGCGTTGAGGATAAGCTTCAGGGCTCCGCGCCGAAAATCAGAATGCATTATATATCGCGGCTGTGCAATCACTGCAAAAACCCGCTTTGCAGGAGCGCCTGTCCCGCAGGAGCAATTGACGTGCGGCCTGACGGGCTTGTGCTTATTAATCCGGCAAAGTGCGTTGGCTGCCGCGCGTGTGAAAAGGCCTGCGTATACGGCGCTGTGTTCTTTAACGAGGAAAAGAAAATCTGCCAGAAATGCACCGGCTGCGCGCATATTCTAGACAATGAGGAAAATGAGCTGTACCGGCTGCCGCGCTGCGCCGATGCCTGCCCGACTGACGCGCTGCAATTCGGCGAGGAAGCGGACTTTGCCGATTTCATAGACGGGGCGGAGGTTCTTTTGCCTGAATCGGGAGCCGCGCCGCGCGTGTATTACCGCAATATTCCCGGCAGCTTTATAGCCGGCTGCGCCGTTGACCCGGACGAAAAAGAGGTTATAATAGGAGCGGACGTGCGCGCGGCTGTCGGCGGGAAGACGTATTTTACAAAGACGGACGATTTCGGAGATTTTTGGCTGAATGACCTGCCTGTCGGCAAATTCCGCGTTGTTATAGACGGTTCTGCCGTCGGCTACGGGATTTCCGTATTTGAGGACGTGGCCAGCAAGGGCTCGGTTAACCTCGGGGATATATTCATAAGCAAAAAGGACGGCGAAAATGCTTGAGCAAAGCAGAATAAAACTGGGCAGCCGCGCAAATCTGCACGTTTGCCGCACTGATAAGTTTAAGTCGGGCTTTTTATCCGTGAACTTACTTTTGCCGACGGAAAAGAAAACCGCGTCTCACGCGGCGCTTTTGCCGCGCGTTTTGCTGCGGGGAACGGAAGCGCACCCCGATTTAGCCGCAATCTCGGAGGTGTCGGACAGCCTGTACGGCGCGAAAATATCAAGCGTCCGGCGGCGCTTCGGCGAAACCGCCTCACTCGGCCTTGCGGCGCAGTTTTTGGAGCGCGGAATTCCGGGGCAGGACGGCGGCGAGATTTTCGCGGGCGCGGCGGCGCTGCTTGCCGAGGTGCTGCTCCGGCCGAGGACTGAAAACGGCGGGTTTTTTGACGCATACGTCAAAAGCGAGAGCAAGAACCAGCTCGACGCGGTGCGCGCCGAGATAAACAACAAGACCGGCTATGCACTGCGCGCCGCGATACGCAAAATGTGCGAGGGCGAGCCGTTCGGCGAAAACACGCTGGGCGATGAGGAAATACTTGCCGCGATTACGCCGTGCGGGCTGCTGGATTTTCACGCGGCGCTTTTGAGCCGCGCGCCGATAGAGATTTTCTATATTGGGGCGCAAGAGGCGCAGACCGTCGCGGAGCTTGTATCCCGCGAGCTTTCGGCGCTGCTGCGCGGCGGGGCGGCAAGTCCGCTGCCGGAGACGGTGTTTCGTCAGCCGGAGACGGTGCGGCGATTTACAGAAAAAATGGACGTTACGCAGGGTAAGCTTACGCTCGGCTGGCGCTTCGGACAAAGCACGGTTAAAAATGAGGACGCGGCGGCGTTTGCGGTGTTCAACGCCGTTTTCGGCGGAAGCCTTACGTCTAAGCTCTTTGTAAACGTGCGCGAGCGGCTGTCTCTGTGCTACTACGCGCAGTCGATCGCGGACTCGAAAAAGGGGATTCTGTGCGCGGCAAGCGGCGTTGAGTTCGCAAAGCTGCGTGAGGCGGAGGACGAAATTCTGCGCCAGCTTGAGGCGATAAAGGACGGGGACGTTACAGAGGAGGAGCTTTCTGCCGCAATCCGCTCCGAAAAGACGGACTTTTTGACGGGGCTCGACTCGGCGCAGGGACTTGAGGATACGCTGTATTCTCTGTATATGAACGGATATTCCGGCACGGCGCCGGAATACGCGGAGCGGTTTTCGCGCGTAACAAGGCAGCGCGTTACGGAAATCGCGCGTGACACAATTCTCGACACTGTGTTTACTCTTGAGGGTTAAGGTCAGACTGCTATGGAAAAAATCTATTACAGCGAAATCGGCGAAAGCATTTATTTTGGCCGCTTAAAAAACGGTCTGCCTGTTTTCGTCTACCCCAAGCCGGGTTTTCTGAAGGCCTACGCGTGCTTTGCGACAAAATACGGCGGGGCGGACAGGCGCTTTTCGGTCGGCGGCGCGCTGACGGATACGCCGGAGGGAGTTGCGCACTTTTTGGAGCACAAAATGTTTGATACCGAGGACGGCCATGCGCTTGAGGAGCTTTCCGCCTCCGGCGCTTCGCCGAACGCGTTTACCTCATCGGACATGACGGCCTATCATTTCGAGTGCGCCGAGAATTTTATCGAAAATTTGGAGCGGCTTTTGTCCTTTGTCTCCGTGCCGTATTTCACGCCCGAGAGCGTCGAAAAGGAAAAGGGCATTATCGGGCAGGAGATTGCGATGACGCAGGACGAGCCGGAATACGCGGTTTACTACAGCTTTATGAAGCTGCTGTACCGCACTCACCCGGCAAGGGAATCCGTTGTGGGGACGGAGGAGTCAATCGCGCAGATAACGCCGGAGACGCTGTATGCCTGCCACGGGATATTCTACACGCCCGCCAACATGGCGCTTGTGTGCGCCGGTGCCTGCGATCCGGAGGCGGTTTTTGCCGCCGCCGAAAGGCTGCTCGGCGCGCTTCCGGCAGGGGAAAGCCCCGTGCGCGATTACGGCGATACGGAGCCGCTTGCACCGGAAAGGCTTGAGACGCGAATTAAAATGGCGGTGTCCGAGCCTATGTATGTGTTCGGCTGCGCTCTGCCTATGGGCACGGACTGCGGCGCACGTCCCGAATTCACGCCTGCGGGCAGCGCTTACCTGAAATACCGCACGGCGGCGCAGATGGCGCTGTCTTACCTTGCGGGCTCGTCGTCCCCGCTTTTCCACAGGCTTTATGCCGAGGGGAAAATCAAGATGAACTTCACGGCGGAGTTTGAGGCGGTTACGACCTGCCGGTATGCCGCGTTTTCAGGCACCTCGGGCGACGCGGCGGAGGTTATGGCGGCCGTGCGGGAGGAAACCGCGCGCGTTCTGCGTGAGGGAATAGACGCGGAGCTGTTTTCCCGAATCAAGAAAAAAACGCTCGGCGCGGCTGTGCGCGCGTTTGACAGTCCGGAGAACACGGCTGTTGAATACTGCTCCGCCCTGTTCAAGGGCTATGACCTTTTCACGGCGGCGGAGGTGCAAAGCAGCGTTTGCGCCGGGGACATTACGGCGTTTTTAGAGGAGCTTTCACGCGGAAAATGGGTTGTGAGCGTGGTTGAGGGCGGTTAAGACGGTTACTGTGTCTTCACGCGCCGAATAAAATTCACATATATTAAAGAAGATTAAAAATGCAAGAAAAAATCAGCTTTCCCGGACTTGGTATACCGGAGTTTAACCCGCCGTCGTCGTTTAACGTGTTCGGCGTGCGCATTGCGCTGTACGGTCTTATTATCGCCTTTGGCTTTGTGCTCGTATTTCTGTATGTTTACAAGCGCCGCCGCCATTTCGGCATATCGACAGACGCGCTGTTTGACCTGATTATCTGGACGATGATCGGCGGCATTATCGGCGCGCGGCTATACTATATCGCGTTTAACCCCGGCGAATATTTCGGCCCCGGCAAGTGGATTAACATCATAAGGCTGCGCGAGGGCGGCCTTGCGATATACGGCGGAATTATTTTGGGCTCGGCGGCCGGAATAATTTGTGCCAAGATAAAAAAGCTGAGCCTATTAAAGGCTTGCGACGCGGGCGGTCTCGGCCTGCTTATCGGCCAGACAGTCGGACGGTGGGGCAACTTCTTTAACCGCGAGGCATACGGCGGGCTGACAAATATGCCCTGGCGCATGGGGCTGACGGCGGCTGACGGAACGGCGATTTACGTCCACCCGACATTTTTGTATGAATCCCTGTGGAATGTTATCGGCTTTATTCTGCTGCACTTCTACTCAAGGTCGAAAAAACAGAAATTCGACGGTGAAATCGCGCTTTTGTACGTCTTTTGGTACGGCGCGGGCCGCAGTCTTATAGAGGGTCTGCGCACAGACAGCCTGTATATCGGAAACACGAATATCCGCGTTTCACAATGCCTTGCTATAGCAAGCGCAATCGCGGCGGCGGCGCTGTGGGCGCTTTTCCGGGCAAAAGCGGCCAAGAAGCTGAAAGCCTCCGGCGAAAAAGAAGCTTTGGCGGAAGCGGGTGCGGGAGAAGCTTCGGAAGCTACCGAAACTGCCGAAGCCACGGCCACTGCGGAAGCTGCTGCCGGGGAAGAAAAAGCGGCGGAGACAGAGGCGGCTGTTTCGGAAACGGCGGATGAAACGCGGCAAAATGATTAATTTGGGAAAAACCCCTATTTTAATAAAGGAGTATTAATTATGAGCAGAGAAAAGTTCGATGAAACATTCGGAAAGGTCTCCGAAAAGGCAAAGGAGCTGGCAGGAGAGGCAGTTGTAATCGCGCAGGACGTTTACGCCAAGGCCGAGTCAAAGACAAAGCAGCTGGCAAAGGACGCAAAGCTTTCCGCCGCAATCGCAAAGGACAAGACGAACCTGCGCACGTATTACCGCGAGCTGGGTCAGGCGGTCTATCACGGCGAGGGCGACACGGAGGCGCTGAAGGAGAAGATCACGGCAACAATCGCGGCGATCTCCGAAAAGGAAGCGCAGAAAGGATAAGGGCGCTGCCGCGCGGGGTGCTTTTTTGTCCCTGTGCAGGCTGGGGCGAATAGAAAAACCGGGGGAATGAATTCCCCCGGTTTTATTGTGTTGGGATGATTTGCACGGGGGGGCATGATGGTGTTATGGCCGGATTCTTTTGGCGGCGGGGGCGCTGGTTCTGTAGGGCTTGCGGCGGTGCTTGTGTTCTTTGCTACGAAAATCTTACGGCGGGAGCGAAGTGTTCTCTGTTTGAGGCGGGTTGCGGGGTTTGGAATTGGGACTCGGCTGTTCTTCGGTTCACTGCTGTAGCGCCTATGCGGCGGGCGGTTACTTTTTCCGCTTCGCCGGAAAAAGTAACCAAAAAGGGGCGACTTCTTTTAGAAAGAAGCAAATCTTTTTTTATGCCGGGCGGGCGCAGATGCTGCAATGCAGTCCCTGCCCACACCGCGAGAAGTGCGGTGCAGCGTCCGAGCGTTTCTGCGCCGCCGCACGCAGGGGCGAAGCCTGTCCGGGGCTAAAGACTTAGGTTAGACTGTCGGTGTGCGCGAGGTGCGGTGGGGGTGGTAACCGGAAGGACTGTACTGCTAAGATCGCTGCCGCACGTTGTACCGGAGATTGTTGCGTGTCCCGGCGCGGCGAGTGCGGTAATCCAATGTAGGGGACGCTGCCCTCAGCGTCCCGTCCTCGAGGCCACGGCGTTGCCGTACTAGAACCACCGCAACCGAACAATAGACGTGCG
>JAISTA010000151.1 GCA_031272845.1 Oscillospiraceae bacterium | reverse complement strand
TCAATATCCCAGTCGCGCGCGATTTCGTCAACCGAAATTACCGCGTCATACTCGCCGACCTTTGCCTCGTAGGTCGGCATCGACGGCTTTGCCTGCGGCAGAGAGTCCCTTGCCCAGTTGTTCCAGTAGCCGGAGCCCGGGTCTATATATTCTTCAAGCGCGTTGTCGTTGAACGTCACGCCGTAGGGGTAAAACACGGTCTGTCTCGGCGCAGTCTGGTTAGGCTCGTTCGGGTGCGAATCTCGGAATATATAGTCTTTTCCGCCGTCATACGGCATGTTCTCGCCAAACGTCAGTACAATCAGCGGATCATCATAAAATACGTCATTATCAATAAAGGTTAAGTTGTCGCACTTCGAAAAATCAACCGACGTAAGGCTGGTGCAGTACTGAAACGCATTTACACCTATTTCCTTCAGTGTCGACGGGAATTCGACACTTAAAAGGCTTGTGCAAGAAGAAAAAGCGTTGTATTCTATTTTCTCCAGTCCCTCCGGCAAAAGCACGGTCTCAAGACTGTAGGATTCATTAAAGCAACCTTGCATAAGCTCTTTCAGGTTTACCGCCTTAGACAAATCCGCTGTTTTCAGGTTCGCAGAGCCGGAAAAGGCATAAGCAGCTAAAGACGTAACCGTGCTCGGCAGAACAAGCGTCTTAATTCCCGTATATTGAAAGGCGCCCGATTCGATAGTTTCAAGTCCCTCGGCAAAAATTGCCGATTGGAGCGACACGCAGTAGAGAAACGCGCTGCTTTCAATCGTCCGCAGACTTGTCAGATCCTCGAAGTTAACGGTGCGCAGTCGCGGTAAATTTGAAAACGCGCTGTTGCCTATAAGCTCCACCGTAGCCGGCAAATTGACGCTTTCGAGCGCCGCGCACACAGAAAAGGCGCCGTATCCAAACTGCTTAATTTTTGTATTCGAAATGTCAGCCGCCAAGAGACGCGGACAGCGATAAAACCCGTAAACGCCAAGTGTCTCAAGACTGTCCGGCAGCTTTACGGAGGTTACGCCGCTTTCATAAAACGCATACGAACCGGTATTGAGAAGTCCTGTGCAGACGGAGAGGTCAATATCGCCGCGGGCGGGCGTACTACTAAACGCGTAGTTACCAATGCTTGTCAACGTGTTTGTTGCGGGAAAGGTTACATCTCGAAGCAGGTCGCAGCGACTAAATGCCCGCTCCCCAAACGTCTGCAGCTTCAGGCAGGCAGACAGGTCAAGGGACGTTAGCGCGTTGCACCATGTAAATGCCTCACTTCCGATAACCTCAAGCGAGCTGCCGGCTGGAAATGTTATATCGGTAAATTGGCTTTGCCGAAAAGCGCCTCTGCCGATAGTTTTCAGTGTGGCCGGAAAAGTGACATCAGTAATAGTATGGCACCAGTCAAACGCGGACTCTCCAATCTCTGTTACACCCTCGGAAATCACAATACGCTCAACTGCTTCCCGTTCCGGGCCAGTGTCAAATTGAGCATGATTTCGCCAGTAAACGCTTTGGGTGCTGTTCGCCGCGGCGTTAGTGTAAATCGTAAGCGTGCCTGTCGGGCCGTCAAAGTACCAGTCCGGGCTGGCGTCAACGGTAGCCGCCGCGCGGGCGCGCGTCGGCAGACATACCGCAAGCACGGCGGTAAGTATAAGCATAAAAACGGCTGCCATTACTGCCCGGGGTGCCGGGCGCCTACTCATTTTATACATGTTATACATAGCATTCTCCTTTTTGGTGAAAAAGGTCTCCTTTTGACGCAATTATATGACTTTGAATCGAATATGTCAATACTAAATTTGAAATTTTTTAGAAATATTTCAGTTTTGTTTCGCGGACGGCCTCCGTCCCGCCGCATAAGCGCCGTTTTCGGCGCTGGGCAGCGCCTCTTTAAGCCCGCAATACCGCCGCCGCTCGTCAGCCGCCGCAGCCATCTGCCGGAAAACGCTCTCCTCGCCGACGATTACAAGCATTAGTGCCGCGCGGAGCAGCAGAGCCCGCCAAAACGCCGCGTCAGCGCCCCGCGCCTGCGCAAAAATGTAAACTTTCTGTTGTTTTTCGTTTTTCATAAATGCATCTGATATAATGCGCTCAAAGAGGCATTTTGCCTTTTGTAATTACCTAAAATCATATACCGGGGAGGGTGTACCAATGGGTTTTTTTGATGACTTCGGGAAAAAGGTATCGGAGGTTGCTGACGACGTTTCGTCTTCCGTGAAGGGACTGGCGGACGCCGCACGGCTGAACGCTCAGATTTCCGCCGAAAAGAAAAAGGCGGACGCCGCGCTTTTAGATCTCGGACGCCGCTATTTTGACGCGTATCGCGACACGCCTCCGGAGGGGCTTGCGGAGGTGTTTGCGGCGGCAAAAACGTCTCTTGCAAGGGTTGCGGAGCTTGAACGGGAGCTTGTGCGCAGCAAGGGGCAGAAGCTTTGCCCCGCATGCGGCGAGGCGGTTCTTCTTTCAACGAATTTTTGCCCGAAATGCGGCGCGGGCGTGCCCTCGCCGGAGCCGCCCGTACAGCAAGCGGAGGCAGCGCCGGTATGCTCCGGCTGCGGAGCGCCGCTGACTGCTGACACCGCGTTCTGCGGCGTATGCGGAGTGCCGAACACCGCGAAATAGTCTTTTTTGCGCTGACAGCAGCGAAAAGAGCCGGGAGAATTGCTTCTCCCGGCTCTTTTGTTTTGTCTTAGTGTGCCGTAAATCGCTCTTTTAGGTTAGCTTACAGCTTGCTCTCAAGCAGCTTCTTTTTTCTGCGCTCTGCACTGATATAATCTATCATCAGCGCGACCGCAAGCAAAAAGCCGGAGGCAAATATCGTCCAGTAATCCGGGACGCGGAGAACCTTTAGCATATTGTCAAACACGTTGAGCAGCAGCAGTGCGACAAACGCGCCGCCGAGATGACCCGCGCCGCCCATAAACGAAACGCCGCCGAGAATTGAAGCGGAAATGACGTTCATGTCGTAGCCGTTGGAGGAAATCGCGGTCGGGTTCGCCTGCTTGACCTGCGCCGTCCAGAGAAGTCCGCCGACCGCCGCGAGAACGCTGTTGTTTACAAACAGAGCCATACGGATTTTGTTCGGGTTCAGGCCGGACAGGCGGGCGGCGTTCGGGTTTCCGCCCGACATATAGATACCGCGTCCGAACGTCGTAAACGACAGCACGCATTGATAAATGATGAGCAGCGCGATTGCGAACACGAAAATCCACGGGATTCTGCCCGCAATGCTCGCTTTGCCGATGTCGATATACGCCTGCGCCTTTGTCGCGACTATCTGCACGTTGTTTCCTGCGGTTAAGACCTTGCAAAGGCCTGTGTAAATCGAGGACATACCTATAGTTGCGATAAACGCCGGGAACTGGAGGACGTTTACAAGAAACGTTGTAATCAGTCCGCAGCAAGCCGCGATTACGAGGCAGAGCAGAATCAAGACCGGCCAGGGGATGTTCGTCTTGCTGAGCAGCAGGGCGAATATCATTGTGGAAAGCGTCGCCTGTGCGCCGACCGAAAGGTCAATGTTTCCGCCGATGAGTATCAGCGCAAGACCGCACATCATTATCGTTTGAATGACGAGGTTGTAGAAGATCTGCAGCAGGTTGCCGCTTGCCATCATCCCCTCTGTAAACAGCGCGGAGAACTTCTTTCCGCCCTCAAAAATTCCGCTGCTTATCGCCATTGTTATCAGCATAAGAACGATGAGCAGTATCAGAAGCGGGCCTGCCTTGTCGCGCAAAAATCTTTTATACCAAGCTGTTTTTTGCATTATTTTGCCTCCCTTGCCTGCCGGGCTGTTTTCTGTCCGGCGCGCAGCCGCGCAAAGAAGTCGAACGAAAGCGCGACGAGCAGCAGTATTCCTGTAAATACGTTGATCCAGAACGGGTTGACCTTAACCGTGCTCATTCCGATCTGGAAGGTGTTGAGGATCAGCAGACCGATGAACGCGCCTCCCATTCCTCCGGCGCCGCCGCCGAAGCTGATTCCGCCGAGAATAGCCGCCGTTATGCCGGTAAACTGGTTTGTCTGGAGTGCCAGAAGCTGACCCTGACCGAGCTTTGCCGAGTTGAATATTCCGGATACGCCGCCGAGAACCGCACTGTTGATGAACAGAATGTAGGTTATCGCGCTGGAGTTGATTCCCGCAAGGTGCGCCGCGTAGCGGTTTCCGCCCATCAGCACAACCTTTTTGCCGAACGTCGTCTTAGACATTATAACGCCGTAGATGATGAAGAAAATCAGCATGACCACAACGCCGACAGGTATGTCCTTCAGTACGGGAATCGACTTTGAAAGATTGCCCGTTCCGAGAAGCTGAATGACCGGCGGCTTCATGAACTGAATGTTCTGCGCCGTACCCGTCGCGCTGCCAAGCGAGCTGAACAGGTACATAAGCCCCTTTGCCATATAGGACATCGACAGCGTCGCGATAAACGCGGGGAAACGGAACTTGTCCACCAAAAGCGCGTTGATTGCGCCGAAAACCGCGCACAGCGCAAGCGCCACGAGGATTGCGAGATACCACGGAAGTCCCCATCCGGCGATTGCGGAGGCCATAACCATTCCGCCGAACGCGCCGACCGCTGCCTGCGAAAGGTCAAGAGCGCCCGATATAAGCAGACAGCCCGCGCCGATTGTCAGGAACGAGGACAGCACAATTGAGGCGAGAATATTTCTCATCGTCGGCAGAGAAAAGAACGTGTTTCCGACGATATTTGCCCAGATTGAGAATATGATCCACAGTCCGAGAAGCAGCAGTATGAGTGTAAACACCTTGTGCGAAACAAGAGGCTTCAGGTACTTTTGCCAAAAGCTTTTATTTTCTGTGTTTTCCATTGTCTAAGCCCCCTTAATCCAGCATCGCCATCGCAAGAACCGACTCTTCGGTCGCTTCCTCGCGCGTGACGGTGCCCGTTACGTGTCCGTTATGCATAACAATGATATTGTCCGCAAGGTTTATGACCTCTGTGAGCTCGCTTGAGATGATTATAACGCCGATTCCGGTCTTTGCAAGGTCGCACACGGTCTGATAAATCTCAGCCTTTGTGCCGACGTCGATTCCCTTTGTCGGCTCGTCAAGGATCAGAAGCTTTGTCGTCATTTCCTCGCTTGTCCAGCGGCCGAGAATAACCTTTTGCTGGTTTCCGCCTGACAGCTCAACGACGACCTTGTCTATCGACGGCGTTTTTATGCTGTATTTACTAACCGCCGCACGCGCCAGCTCCGACATTCTGTTTCGGTCTACAATCTTGCCGTACTTTGTTACCTTGTCGACAACAGGCATAACAATGTTATCCTGTATCGTGCGGCCGAGAACGAGTCCCTGCTCCTTGCGATCCTCCGGACAAAGCGCAACGCCCGCCGCGATCGCGTCGCGCGGCGACTTGAATTTGACCGGCTCGCCCTCCAGCAAAATCTCGCCGCCCGTTACGGGATCCGCGCCGAACAGCGCACGCGCGACCTCGGTGCGTCCCGCGCCGACAAGTCCCGCAAGGCCAACGACCTCGCCCTTGCGAACGGTAAACGACACATCGCGCACATAAGGCGTTTTGAGGTTTTTGACCTCAAGAACAACGTCTCCGCGCTCTGTGCAGCGGGAAAGGTTTGAATACGTGTCGCCGATGTCGCGGCCGACCATCGCCTGAATCAGCTCGGCCTCGTTTGTTTCCGCCGTTTTGAACTGCCTGACGAGCTTACCGTCCTTCATAACGACAATATCGTCTGTAATCTGGAAGATTTCCGCCATACGGTGGGAAACGTAGATAATAACCTTGCCCTCTTCCTTCAGCTCGCGGATTACCTTGAACAAAATCGTGATTTCCGCGTCTGTCAAGGGAGCCGTCGGCTCGTCAAAGGCAATAATATCAGAATTGCGCCGGTACGCCTTCATTATCTCAACCATCTGCTGGTACGCGACGTTAAGACGGCCGACCTTTTCCGTCGGGTCTATGGGAAGACCGAATTTTTCGATAATAGCAAGCGCGTCGCTGTACAGCTTGCGCTTGTCGAACAGGCCGAACTTATTTTTCGGCAGCGCGCCAGGAAAAAGGTTTTCCATGACCGACATTGCCGACATAAGCTGCCGTTCCTGATAGATAACGCTTATTCCCGCGGAAATCGCGGCCTGCGGATTCACAAAGCTTACGGGCGTTTCATTAATGAGCACCTCGCCCTCGTCCGGGCGCTGATCGCCGCTCATTATTTTCAGCAGCGTTGATTTGCCTGCTCCGTTCTCTCCGAGGAGCGCCAAAACCCTGCCGCCCTCAGCCTTAAAGCTAATGTCGTCAAGCGCGCGAACACCGGGGTAAAGCTTTGAAATACCCCGAAATTCCAGTGAATTTGACATTCGTTCACCTTCCTTATAATATTAAAGCCAGGGCGGCGGAAACCGCCGCCCTTGCTAAGCGTGTTGGATGTCTTGAAAAATCTCTTACGGAGCCTTGAAGTCATCCGGCACCGGGATGAACGGTGAGAAGTCGTCCGGCTTTACGTTCGAGTTGTCGTAATTATACTCGTTCGCTTTTGCGTACAGGTCTGTCCACTCAAGGTAGCCCTGATATGTCTCGGGCTCAAGCCAGAAGGTCGGCAGACGGAGCTGCGGATATGTGTGTCCGTCGGCGCCGTGGTCGTCCCACTTAACCCAGCTCGGCCAGATTGTGTCAGGCGTCGCCCAACCCATCATGTACGCGTAGACAGCGCCCGCAATCGGCTCGCCGTACAGGTTGTTTGCCGTGTAGAGAGCGTAGCGGAAGGAGTCATGCTGGCCGCCGTCCCACTGGGCGACGAGTCCCGAGCCGCCGAACGCGACGACGCAGGAGGCTTCCGTCAGACCCTGCTGGTCAATGATGGAGGCGCAGGCCTGTGCTAAATCGTCGATCAGACCGACTACGAGCCAGTTCTTGAACTTCGAGTTTGTGGAGATAACAGGTGCAGCAGCCTCAAGTCCGCCGGCAAGCGTAAGTCCGGCAGAGGCGCAGTCAACTACAAAATAATTTTTCCCTTCAACCACTTTGTCCGCTCCGACCTTCTCGTCCCAAGCAAGCTTCGCGCCGACAACGCGCTCCTGCAGCGGGGGTGAGGAGGAGAAGCCCATTGTGATAATTCCGATGTCTTCATAAGGGACGTCCGGAAGGTTCTTTTCTTTCCACTCAATGAGCTTATAAGTCTGCTGTGCGCCGGCATCATAGTTATCAAAGCCGACATAGGGGTTAATCAGGTTTCCGCCGATCGGGAGACCGTCGCCTGTCGCGCCGTCACGCGGGGGAGCCATCTGGCTCATCCACTTAACCTCGGGATAGTTTGCGAGAATCTCAATGACTGCCGGGAAGATCGTCGTATCAGGGTCAAGCACGAAGCCCGTAACGCCCTGGTCGATCATATTCTGGAGGTTTGTCAGGAACATGTCCGAGTCGCTGTTCGCTGACTGGAAGCCCGCATACTCGCAGTTCAGGATGGGGAACCAATGCGCGTAGGAGTTTGCCGCCATCTGATAGAGGAAGCTGTTTTCCGTCGCGAGGTACGCAACCTTAAACTTCTTGTTCTGCGTGTAGTCATAGTTCGCGTCATAATGCCCGATAGTGTCCAGATTTATCGTGCCGTCCGCGTTTGCGTTCGGATAGGCCTTGCCCTCTGTTGCGGGGGGCGTTACTGTGCCGGGCGCCTCTGACGCAGGGGGGGCGGGCGGGGTCTCAGAAGGCTT
>JAISTA010000209.1 GCA_031272845.1 Oscillospiraceae bacterium | reverse complement strand
ATGTCGCACTGATAAAACTCGCGGAAACGTCCCTTTTGCGCGCGCTCGCCCCGGTAAACCTTGCCGATTTGGTATCTGCGGAACGGAAAGGTCAGCTCGCCCGCGTGCGCCGCGACGTATTTGGCGAGAGGTACCGTCAGGTCAAACCGCAGGGAGAGGTCTGTGTCGCCCTTTGTAAAGCGGTAAATCTGCTTTTCCGTCTCGCCGCCGGCCTTGGCAAGCAGCACCTCCGAGGCCTCAATAACAGGCGTATCAAGAGGCGTGAAGCCGAATTTTCTGAAGGAGGCCTCGATTGACGACTTGATTTTTTCAAATTTCAGCTGTTCGGGAGGGAGAAGCTCCATAAAGCCCGAAAGCGTGCGCGGTGTTGTGATTGACATTGAAGTTTCCGTTGTGTAAGGTAATAGTGCGCGTGTAAAGCGCGGTGAGCTTCAGGCCAACGCGAGAAGCTCCGGAGACGCGCAAGAAGCGGCGCGCCGAAAAGGCGGTGTTACGATATGTTCAGGTTTAGGTAGGAAAGAGAGGTAACCCTGTCCTCCTCGCCGGTGACGAACATCAGGTTTATCCCGCCGCGCGTGTATTTGTAGACGCCCGGCTGTGAGCTGTATTCATACTCTTCGCCGTAGGCTGCAATAACGTCCTCCGCTGTTGAGCCGAGGGTTATGCCCTCAGTTGTTGAAACGGTGTTTTCCGTTATGATGAGCGCACGCACATAGGTTATGGTGCCGGCCTGAAAGGTTGTGATGTAAAACCCCTCGTAATAAAGGGTTCTGCCGGTGGAGTCCGGCTTTTTTTCCTCGCTTGAGGGCTCGCCGATTATTGCCTGAACGTTTGTGAGCGGCTCCAGAAGCGAGACGGGCGTTCCGTCAAACATAAACACAAATTCGCCTGCCGGCGCTGTCGGTTCGCCGCCCGTCGCCGTTGGGGGAGGAGACTCGGAGGTGTCCGCTTCATTCTTGGAACGGCAGGAGGCAAAGGAGAAAGCAAGCGCCAGAATCAGCGCCGCCAAAAACAGTCTTTTTATTGATAATTTCATTTGTACAGCCTTTTGCCCGGTTTTCGGGCAGGTTCTTACTCAACTCCGCAGATTTCAAAAATTACCTGCGTAAACATTTTCGCGCTTGTGATCAGATTCGCGATTGGCATAAACTCGTTGATTCCGTGAATTTGGTGGTCGTCTCCCGGCATTTCGCACCCGAACGCAACGCCTCCCGGAAGGTCGTGGACATACGTTGTGCCGCCGAGAGCGCGGCAATAGCCGGTATGCCCCGTGTACGCCTCGTACACAGACAGCAGCGTCTGCACAAAGGGGGAGGACTCGTCTACCACATGGCAGCCTGTGCGTGTTGCGTTTGTGACGGTAAAGCCGCGCGCGTTCAGCTTTTCAGTAACGGCCGCGACTAAATCCCGGTCGTCGGACAGCTTGACCGTGCGTGAGTCAAGGTTTGCGGTTAGCGTATCGCCTGACAGCTCTGTGCAGTTAAAGGACAGCGTGAGCTTGCCGGAGACTTCGTCCGCCGCCGCGATTCCGAAGGTGCCGCCCGTAAAGTCTCCGTGCGGGAAAAGCTCCGCGAGCGCCGTTATCGCGCGGCCGCGAGCGGTGCCGCCGCCGAGAAGCCTTGCCAGCACCCAAACAAGCGCGGTCTGGGCATTCACGCCAAGCTGCGGATTTGAAGCGTGGGCCGCAACGCCCGTCGCCGTAAGCTCAGTGTCCGCGCCGACTGAAGAGACGGCGAACACACAGGCGCCCTGTTCATCAGAAAACGCGGCCTTGAACTTCGCAATTGCGGCGTCTATTGCCGAAGCATCGGCGTTTTTCAGCACAGCGCGGGCAAAATTCGGGACAATGTTCGTAGTTTTGCCGCCGGAAAGCTCCGCCAAAAACACCGCGCCGTCTGCCGCAGTATCAGGCAGCTGAGCCGAAAAATCAAGCTCGAACCGACCCTTTTCAACGTTCACAACCGGATAGTTGCTGTCGGGCGAAAAGGTGTATTTCGGCATTGGGTTTTCCGCCGCGTACGCGCGTACGTCAAGGCAGCCGATCTCCTCGGCGGAGCCTAAAAACAGCCGAGCCGTCTTCTTGAACTCAATACCCAGCGCCTTTGCAACGTCCTTTGCGCAGGCAAGCGCGTAGATTGAGGCTACAGCGGGGCCTTTATTATCAGTCGCGCCGCGTCCGTAGATATTGCCGCCGCGAATTTCCATCTCATACGGGGGCGAAAGCCAGCCGTCGTCCGTCGCGTCCACAACATCTGTGTGCGCGAGGATTCCGAGCTCCGGTTCGCCGCCGTCTTTTCCGGCGAGGTCGGCAATCGCCAGGCAGTCCTTGTATACCTCCGACTTAAAGCCGTGAGTTTCGAGAATCCCCCGCGCTTTTTCGAGTGTGTCGCGGCATACTCTGCCGTAAGGCGCGCCGTTTTCCGCCTGCCTCGCTACGGAGCGCATATTAATGAGCGCTTCAAGGTCGCGCAGCATTGCGCCTCTGTGCCCGTCAAACCAGTCGGCAATTTTCCAGCGTATATCTCTTTTAAGCTCTGCGTCCATAATATTATTCTACCCTATATCAGCTTTTTTCTTATCTGCCGTTCACATTATAGTCAAACCACTTGAAAAGCGGCTTGGCTATACTTCATTATATGAGAGCGGACAAATGTTTTATTGCCCCGAAAACAGCGCGAGTATCGCCTTATAGGTCATATACAAATCAAGCTTTGCGATAAGCTCCCACGGTGCGTGCATAGAAAGCACCGGAACGCCCGCGTCAATCGTCTGGATATTGCGGTTTGCCATATACTTTGCGACTGTGCCGCCGCCGCCCTGATCGACCTTGCCGAGCTCGCCCATCTGCCAGAGCACTCCGTTTTCGCGGAAAAGCGCGCGCACCTTTGCGACGGTTTCGGCAGAAGCGTCTGACGAGGAGGATTTTCCGCCGGAGCCGGTGAATTTCAGTATCCCGATTCCGTGGTTTAGCTTGGCGGCGTTTATTTTTTCCGAGACCTCCATAAAGCTGGGGTCAAGCGCGTTGCAAACGTCGGTTGACAGGCAGAAGGAGCGTTCATACGCCTCGTCGAGGTCAAGCCTTGAGCCTGCTTTGCGCAAAAGCTCCGCCGTAAACCGCTCAAACGCGCGGGACTGCATTCCTGAAACGCCCTCCGAGCCGATCTCCTCCTTGTCGGCAAGGATTACGACTGCCGTTTTATCCGGCGTTCCGGACAGCGACAGCAGCGCCGACAGGGCAGGGTAGGCGCAGACCCTATCGTCATGGCCGTATGCGCCGATAAGCGACCCGTCAAACCCTGCGTCGCGCGCGCGTCCCGCGGGGACGACCTCAATTTCAGAGGACAAAAAATCCTCCTCGGTAATGCCGTATTTTTCGCTGAGTATCTCCAAAACGCGAAGCTTGTACTTGCTCGCGGCGTCCGCATCCTGCGAAGGCGAGGTGCCGACAATCAGGTTCAGGCTCTCGCCCGTAAAGGCCTCAGCCAGCGTTTTTTTCAGCTGGTCTTTTCCAAGGTGCGGCAGGAGGTCGGATATGAAAAATGCCGGCTCGTCCTCGTTTTCGCCGATGGAAAACGCGACTGAGCTGCCGTCCGCCCGCACACAGTAGCCGTGAATCGCAAGCGGAAGCGTCACCCACTGAAACTTCTTGATTCCGCCGTAATAGTGCGTCTTGAAGTACGCGACCTCCTCCGACTCGTACAGCGGCAGCTGCTTTAAGTCAAGGCGCGGCGCGTCTATGTGCGCGGCTGCAATGTTAAAGCCGGAATCCGCGCCGCTTTTGCCGATAACTGCAAGCATAATGAGCTTGCCGCCGAAGTTGCGGTAAACGCGGCTGCCGGGCGTGAGCCTTTCGTTATTGTCAAGCGGTGTAAAGCCAGCCTTTTTCGCCGCGTTTTCGGCGTAAATCGCGGATTCGCGCTCTGTTTTCGCGGCGTTGATAAAGCCCTTGTATTCCTCGGCAAAGGCATACGCCTTGTCTGTTTCGGACTTGTCCAAAACGGTATAGGCGTTTTTCTGCTCGTAAACAAGCGGATTTGGTTTCTTGTCAGACACTAATTGTACCTCTTTAATATATCATCCAGCAGCAGCGCGCACTTATCCTTGAATTCCTGCGCCGTGCCGTCGTTTTTCACGCTGTAATCGCAGTTTTCAATATAAAACGCGTCCTTTTTCTGGGCGTTGACCCGCGCCCGCGCGCGAAACGCGTCTATTCCGTCGCGCGCGCAGATTCGCCGTATGCGGTCGCGCTTTGGAGCGAGAACGGCAATTGTTTCGTCGCAAACGCCGGCAATGCGGCTTTCATGCAGCTCAATCGCGTCTGCCGCGACGAGCTGCTTCAGTCCGTTTTTTTCGACGAACGCAATTGTTCTGCAAACCTCCGCCAAAACGTACTTGTGCGTTATTTTGTTCAGCAGAGTGAGCGCTTTTTTGTCTGAAAATACGATCTCAGACAGTCTTTTTCGGTCAACAACGCCGTCTGTCACCGCTCCGGGAAACGCCGACGCGAGCTCCGTGAGCATCGGCAGGCTGTAGCGCAGAAGCTCCGCGTAAATCCTGTCGCAGTCGCAGACAGTCGCGCCGCGCTCAAGCAGTTCATTCAGAAGCGTTGTTTTCCCCGCCCCTGTCGGGCCGGTTATGCCGATGACCGTCACGCCCTCCGTATCCGGGTAGCCGAGGTCAATAACCGCCTTTTTTGTCAGCGCGCCGCGCCGCAGAATTCGCGGCGGGGGCAGCGTACAGTCAATCACCGTGGATGGAACAACGGCAAGCTCCGCACCGTCATTTTCGCTGTTTTCGCCGAGCAGAACGCCTGAAACGACGGGGAGTGCGACCGTGTTTTTCTTCGCGTTGTCTGTCTGAAAAAATGCGCGGCTTTCGGCTAAGAACTCCATTTCCGTCTTGCCGTGCTCGTTGGCGGACGTCAGCGCAAGCGGCTCCTTTATAAGGCGAATAAGCTCGCGCAAAATATCGCAGTCCGGAATTCTGACTCCGACGGAGCGGCCGCCGCCCGTTACAATGCCGGGGATGACCGGCTTTTTCTCAAACACAAGCGTCGCCTTTCCGGGCAGCGCCGCCGAAATCAGCGGCTGCAGCCCGGCGGCGACCGGAAGCGTGTATTTTGCGATATCGGAGGTGTCCGCAAGGCAAATCGAGAGCGGACTCGTAAACGGGCGGCGCTTTAGCTCAAACAGGCGCAAAACCGCCCTTTCGTCAAGCGCGCGGCAGCAAAGGCCGTTGACCGTGTCCGTCGGAACCATCAGTATCCCGCCGGCACGGAGAACCTTTGCCGCGTCGGCAAGCGTTTCCCTCGTGAATTCGCGCACCTCGCGCGTGTTTTCAGCGTCCGCGTTCTGCGCCATTTTTACTCACCGTCTCCGGCTGAGAGCTTTGCCGCGCGGTCTGCAACAGTCAGCGCGTCGACAATCTCGTCGAGCGCGCCGTCCATAATCGCGTCTATTTTGTACAGCGTCAGGCCGATTCTGTGGTCTGTAACGCGCCCTTGCGGGAAGTTGTACGTGCGTATCCGCTCGGAGCGGTCGCCCGTTCCGACCTGACCTTTACGCTGAGCCGCAAGCTCTGCGTCCTGACGGCGACGCTCCTCGTCGTAAATCCGCGAGGCGAGGATTTTCATCGCCCTGTCGCGGTTTTTGTGCTGTGACCGCTCGTCCTGGCACTCGACGACGGTTCCCGTCGGCAAATGCGTTATTCTGATCGCGCTTTCCGTTTTATTGACGTGCTGGCCGCCCGCGCCTGAGGCGCGGTATGTGTCTATCTGTAAATCGGCGGGGTTAATTGAAAACTCAACCTCGTCGGCCTCAGGTAAAACCGCGACAGTCGCGGCGGAGGTGTGTATGCGGCCTGAGCTTTCCGTGTCCGGCACGCGCTGAACGCGGTGTACTCCGCTCTCGAATTTCAGCCGGGAATACGCTCCCGCGCCCTCTATCATAAAGCTGATTTCCTTTATGCCGCCAAGCTCCGTTTCGTTCAGGTTCACGACCTCTGTTTTCCACTTGCGAATATCCGCGTACATAGAGTACATACGGTACAGCGAATGCGCGAAAAGAGCCGCCTCCTCGCCGCCTGTTCCGCCGCGAATCTCGATGATGACGTTTCTGTCGTCATTCGGGTCCTTCGGCACAAGAAGGAGCTTGATCTCCTCCTCCAGGCCGGGCAGCGCCGCCTCCGCAGCGTCGATCTCCTCTTTAGCAAGCTCGCGCATTTCAGGGTCGGACAGCAGCTCGCGTCCCTCCGCTATTTGCTGCTTGAGCGCCTTATATCGCCGAAAGGCCGTGACGACGGGCTCCATTTCGGAGATCTGACGCGAAAGACGCCCGGAAAGCTTCAGGTCGTTATAGACCTCCGGCGTTTCAAGGCTCTTTTGTATTTCAGTGTATTTTTGTTCAATTTCAAGTAACTTTTCTTCCAAAACGACCTCTGTATTCGTTCAAACTAAAATAATATAATTACCGTTAAATCACGCGGAACAGCGACAGCACCTCAAAAGGACTCAGCTGCTCATGGATTTGGTGCTTTGTTTTCTCGCCCGCGATAAAGCCTGTCTGCGAAACGTCTCCTCCGAGAATTTCCGCGTCCGGGATATGCTTTTTAACGGTGCCCTCAGGCGACGCGACGCGCGCGTACCAGCGGCTCGAAATGTCCGCCGAGGGGAATGTGTCCTCTACGGCGCCGCGCGCCCACATAATGCGCTTTCTGTTTTTGGTGTGGCGGCAGCAGTCGATTATATCCGCGACGACGGCCGAGGCAGTCGGCATTTTTCCCGCGCCCGCGCCGTAAAACATAACGTCTCCGAGAGCGTTTCCGCGCACGACGATCCCGTTCATAACGCCCGTAACCGAGGCAAGCAGGTTGTTCGACGAAATCAGGTGCGGCGCAACGTAAACCGCGACCTTGTCGGTGCTCTTGTCCGTTACGGCGCGGCCGAGCAGCTTTATCGTGTAACCGCCCTGATTGGCGTATTTCGTGTCGTGCTCTGACACCGCGCGGATTCCGACGGTTTTTACCCAGTCGGGCGAAAAGTTTTTGCCGAAGCAAAGGTCTGAGAGTATGCAGATCTTGCGGCACGCGTCAATTCCGTCAACATCGGCGGAGGGATTTGCTTCCGCGTAGCCGTTTTTCTGCGCCTGAGCCAAAGCGTCCTCAAAGGTCGCGCCTTTTTGGGACATTTCGGTCAGAATATAGTTCGTCGTGCCGTTGAGGATCCCGTAAACCTCGGTTATGCAGTTGGCGGATAAGCACTGCTGTATCGGGCGCAGTATCGGGATTCCGCCGCCGACGCTTGCCTCAAACAGGTAGTTGATGTTGTTCTTCAGCGCAATCTCAAGCAGCTCGACGCCGTGCTTTGCAACAAGCTCCTTGTTGG
>JAISTA010000172.1 GCA_031272845.1 Oscillospiraceae bacterium | reverse complement strand
CCTAAAAGAATGCCGCGAAAGTATTTATTGGCTGAAGATATTAAAGAATACGCAGTTAATTGAGCATGCTGAAAAGTATATAAAATTAGCCGAAGAGATTAAAGCAATGCTCATTTCGTCACTTAATACCGCAAAAAATAACATGCAGCTTTTTTGCCAAACCCTTGTCCGAAAAAATTGAAATAATGACAGCCATAAAAAGGTTCGGCTTGCTCCAAAAAAGCGCCTACCTACCCGCCCCGCTCGCAGCAGGCGCAAAATACATACCCTGCGGTTTGAATTTATCTTGCGCGGGGAATAACTTTTGAAAAGGGGTTTGCGGGAACGGCGCACCGCTCCCGTAAGTGCAAATATGAAAATAGCAATCACCGGAAAAGGCGGCGTCGGCAAGACTACACTTGCTTCCACCCTCGCCAGAATAATCGCCGCGGAAAGCATCGCCTCCGGCGGCGCGGGAAACGTCCTCTGCTGCGACTGCGACCCGGACGCGAATCTCGGACTCGCGCTCGGCTTCAGCCTTTCGGAGATGGACGCGCTCACGCCGATTGCGCAGATGTCCTCGCTGATTGCGGAGCGCACCGGCACAACGGGCGGCGGATACGGTGAGTTTTTTAAGATAAACCCGACTGTTTCGGACATTCCGGACAGGTTTGCGATAGAAAAAAACGGCGTGAAGCTGCTCGTTATGGGCACTGTCGAAAAAGGCGGAGCCGGGTGCGTTTGCCCGGAATCGGTGCTGCTAAAGCGCGTTGTGTCAAACCTCGTGCTCTCGCGGGACGAGGCCGTGATTCTCGATATGGAAGCGGGTTTGGAGCATCTCGGGCGCGGAACAGCGTCGTTTGTGGACGCGTTCATTGTGGTGACGGAGCCGGGCAGCCGCAGTATACAGACGTTTCACGCGGTGCAAAAGCTTGCTAAGGATCTCGGCGTAAAGCGGGTGTTCGCGGCGGGGAGCAAGATACGAAACGAGGACGACACGCGGTTTTTGCTCGAAAACATCAGGGGCGGCGAGTATCTCGGCGGGATTGCTTGGTCGGACGGGATAATTGAAGCTGACAAGCGCGGGGTTTCGCCTTACGACGCGGATGAAAACGTTAAAAACGACGTTTTGCAGATAAGAAATAAGCTGAGCGAGCTGCTCGGTAAGTAATAAAGGTATTATACAATGACACTATTTTCAAGAGTATACAGCGGTTCGGACGAAATGTTCGCGGTCGCTGAAAAAGAGCTTGCGGCGGTAATCGCGGAGCTGGGTGAAGACGCGGAGATGAAAATGCCGGACACGGCGTATTATCTCGCGTGCATTTACGCGTATCTCGGCCGCAAGGTCACAAAGCTCTCAGAGCTGCGCGAGGCGCTGGGCGAGATAAAAGAAAAAATGGCGCACGGCAACCGCTTAGACGACGTGTTTTCGTCAGGTATCGCAACCGCGATGGCGGCGGAGGTCATCGAGGCCTGCAAATACGCGAGAACGCCCACACCGTACGCGGATACGCTAATCAACGGAGTGCAGAAGTACCACGGTCACTTTTCAGACGCGGAGGTGCGCGAGCTTGGCGTTCCGCTTGTCACGCAGGATATTCCGGGCTTTGTCGTTGCAATCGGCCCCGCGCCGTCAGTCGAGGAGGCCGTCGCGCTTATCAAGGGCTATCAGACGCGCGGAATTTTTGTGTTCCTGATCGGCGGAATCATCGACCAGGCATATGAGGCGGGGCTGAACCTCGGCTTCGGCGTGCGCTGCGTGCCGGTAACGGACGAGATTTGGGGCGTCGGGCACATTATCAGCCTTGTTGAGCGCGCGGCGATGATTTTCGGAAACGTTCAGCCCGGCGACTGGGAGGAGTTCAACGAGTATTCCTTCCACAGAATCTTCGCGTTTGTAAACGCTTACGAGCCTGTACCCGACATCACCGTCGCCTGCGGCGGCGGCGCTATCGCGATGGGCTTTCCCGTTATCACAAACCAGACGGAAAATATGTGGGCGGTTCCGAAATCGCTGATTATTCAGCCGGACACCACCGATTTTATAGAGACCTCGCTTGAAGCGCGCGACATTAAAATCAAGGTCACGGATATTGACATTCCGGTCGCGTTTTCAACAGCGTTTGAGGGCGAGATTATACGCAAAAAGGATATGCGCGTCGATATTAATGGCGCGGCAAGCGACTGCTTTGAGCTTGTAAAAACTGTAGACGCGGGCGCAGTTGAGGATCACAAAATCGAGGTTATCGGACCCGATATTGACACAATCCCGGAGGGCGGGACAATGCAGCTCGGCACAATCGTCGAGGTTGCGGGAAAGGCGATGCAGTCGGACTTTGAGCCTGTTTTGGAGCGCAAATTCCACGCGTTTCTCAACTGTATAGAGGGCGTTATGCACACCGGACAGCGCGATATGATTCGTATCCGTGTGTCAAAGGACGCGTTTGACGCGGGCTTTCGCGTAAAGCACTTCGGCGAGGTTTTGTACGCAAAGCTCAAGTCGGAGTACGACACGATTATCGACAAGTGCCAGATAAAGCTTGTAACAGACCCTGCTCAGCTTGCCGCCCTGCGGGCGGAGGCGAACATCGCCTATAACAAGCGCGACGAGCGCCTGAAATCCCTTACGGACGAGAGCGTCCCGGTGTTCTACAACTGCATTATGTGCCAGTCGTTCTCCCCGTCGCACGTTTGTATCGTCACGCCGGAGCGTCTCGGTCTGTGCGGCGCGGTCTCGTGGCTCGACGCAAAGGCGACAAACGAGCTTGATCCGTCAGGCCCCTGTCAGCTCGTCACAAAAGAGCGCGTATTGGACGATAATCTCGGTATCTGGGAGGACGTCAACGAAAACGTGCAGAAATACTCGCACGGCGCGCTTGAGCAGGTCACGCTGTACTCGATTATGCAGGACCCGATGACCTCCTGCGGCTGCTTTGAGTGTATCTGCGGAATCGAGCCGTTTTCAAACGGCGTGTGTATCGTAAACCGCGAGCACACGGGTATGACGCCGCTCGGAATGTCGTTTTCCGAAATGGCCTCAATGACAGGCGGCGGCGTGCAAACGCCGGGCTTTATGGGCCACGGCAAGCACTTTATCGCCTCGAAAAAGTTTATGAAAGCGGAGGGCGGAATCGCGCGTATTGTGTGGCTGCCCAAGCGCTTAAAGGACGAGGTCGCCGACCGCTTAAACGCCACGGCAAAAGAGCTGTACGACATCGACAGCTTCACGGATATGATCGCGGACGAAACAATCACAGAGGATCCGGAGACGCTGCTGGAGTTCCTGACAAACGCGGGACATCCGGTGTTCGGGCTGGAGCCGCTGATGTAAGGCGCCGGGCGCTGTGAAAGCAATGAAAAAGCCAGGGGAATTAGTTCCCCTGGCTTTTTGTTTTAGGTGGGTGCCGGACGCAACCGCAACGCTCAACATCAAGGCCGGCGCTATCCAACAATCACCCCAAATAATAATGCGTCTGCCAAAAATCGATGAAATAATCCGGGTTCATAAACCCGAACGCCGTAAACCAGCCTAAGAGGGTCAGTCCGCAAACCCCGATTGCGGGCAGCTTTTTGACAAAAATCCTGACCGCGCAGATGACGATCGCCGCCGCGAGAAACACGATAAACCACGCGCTCAGCAGCCGCAGCCATGTCAGCCCGTGAATCTCGACATAAAGCTGCAAACGCACGTATCCGGAGGCCAGCACAATCGCGGTGAGCACAAGCAGGAAGCCGCAGACCGCGCGGACGACCTTGCTCTTTTCTCCCGTGTGCAGGAAAAAGCCGAAAAGCGACAGATTTATCGCGCACACGGCGACCGACTGCGCAAAGCCCTCGTGGACATATGCCGCAGCGTTTTGCAGTCCGTCCGGCAAACCCGCGCGGGCGAAAAGATACGTGAACTGAAGTCCGCAGAACAGCACATATACAATGCTGATAACGCCGAGTACAGACAGGGCGATTACCTTGTCTACATGAAGCGGCTCTCTTTGCTTTAGCTTTATCAAGGGCTCGCCAAAGCCGATAACCCACCAAACCGAGTACAGCAGAGCGGCAATGATGACTACAATAAAGACATGCAATATGAAATCGACAATATTGAAGTCCCGCAATATCCGCCGAACATACATGCTGAAAATCATGTCCGCGCCCATTAAGAGCGGAACGACTACAAGCAGTATCGGTATTGCGATAAGCAGACCTATCAACACCTTTTTCAGTACAGGCTTGTTCCCGCCGGACAGGCCCGCGCCGATTGCGTCAATCCATTTGCCAATGCCGACAAACGGCTGAACCAGCCAGCCTGTAACCCAGGAAAGCGCAACCGTAGCGGCGTTTTTAAGCTTCAGCCCGAAAAGCTGCGCGTGCGCCATTAATACGGCGGGAATAACGAGCGCCGAAATAAAGCGGAACTCAATATTGCCGTTGTAGCCGTGATAAACGGGCAGCATTTGCCAAACGCACAGCGCCGAGGCAAAGGCCGTGATGACCCATTGCGGACGGCTTGCTTTGAGCTTGTCCCAATAAAAAATGTACAGCAGGACAATATAGCTGAGCCAGACAATGCCGTGCGCAAGCGAATCTTCCACATCCGTGAAGATAAGCCTGTCGGCAATGATCGCAAACGCAAGCGTGAATAAAAGCAGCAGCTTTTCCTTGGCTGTAAATTGGTGCTTTTCGCGCGGCTTTAGTGTGCGCACCGAGGCTCCGATAGGATCCTCCGGAGATACGGCTGCCGTTGTTTGCGCGTCCTGCGCCGGCTCGGCATTTACCTGTGTCTGAGGCGGCAGCGTGCCGCCGAATTCTGTGTTTTCCATAATTATAGTTTCTCCGAGTTTGTATAGTCAATTAACTTGAAAAACGGCTTGGATTTGCGAGGATATTTTTCGGATTGCAAGGATGAGGACGCGGGCGTGTCGTAACCCGTCAAGGACGAAGACGAAGCAATGCGAAAAATAGACCGCAAAGCCGGGCTGTTTTCAAGTTAATTGACTATATTGTCCGGTGCGTACTCAAAAATGTCGCCCGGAGTGCAGGAAAGTGTTTTGCATATCGTGTCGATTGTGGAAAGGCGCACGGCCTTGACCTTGCCGTTTTTCAGCAGGGACATGTTTGCAAGCGTAATGCCGACCCTTTCGGCAAGCTCCGTAACGCTCATTTTGCGCTTTGCAAGCATAACGTCTATATTAACAATTATCATACGGTGTATTCGCTCTCCTCCTGCAGCTCGGCCGCTTTGGCGACGAGACGCGAAATTGCGGCAAACCCCGCTCCGGCGGACAGGGCAAGCAAAATCAGAACGGCGGAGGCCAAAAGCGTCGACGGCACCTGAAACTCCAGCAGCAGCATTACGGCGTTCGCCGCGATAAAATACAGCGCGTCCGCAAACGCGCAGACCGCGATGCGCTTTATCAGCCGCGCGGTCTGGCGGGAAAACGACCGGTCCGCGCGGACAAGTCCGGCGGCCTTCAGTCCGAAAACCGCCGCCGCTATAAGCGGAATAACGGCAAGCATTCCGAAAACAAGCCAAAGCGTGATTCGCTCAGCCTCGGCGGGGAACGCGGATATAATGCGCAGGCCGAAAAACATCGCTCCGGTGCAAACAAGCGCAAGGCAGACGCAAACACCGATAACGGCGGCTAAAATATAGCGGGCAAGCTCTTTGTGGCTCAAAACAGGCACTCCATTTGTTTTTTTGATGTAATATATCACAATTATTTTTGTTTGTCAATAGTTTTTTTTTGTTTTGCGATAAATTTTTGTTTTTTGTGAGGGCGTTTGTGTGTTGGAAG
Source organism: Oscillospiraceae bacterium (assembly GCA_031272845.1). Lineage (GTDB taxonomy): Bacteria > Bacillota > Clostridia > Oscillospirales > Oscillospiraceae > JAIRRO01. The sequence goes on along the minus strand of JAISTA010000172.1, from coordinate 5,057 downwards.
CACGCGTTGGCTTTGCGGCGGCGCGAAAAGCGTTGTTATAGGCGAAGCTGTTACTTGCGCGGTGGTGCGTCTACCCCAACACCGGTGCTTTAGGGAAGCAAAGTCAAGCCACGCGGCAGGCAAAACCACAAAATCCCCCCAATAAAAAAACCGTCCCATAAAAGGACGGTTTCCTTGCAATTAATGTGTTTCGCCGACGCTAAACCTTTCTTTCCGTCACCTCATCCAATGTCTTGCACTGATTATGCGCAATCGGCTTCCACTTCGGCTTTGAGAACATAGCCGCAAAGGTTATCGGCGTGTAGGACAGCATAAACAGCGGGAATGTGAACATTGTCACGATTTTTATGAACGGCGTTGCGCGGATTTTCTTCCACTCCGTAATCGTAGCGAAAAAGCTCATCGAGAAAAACACCAAGCCGCCGGAAAGAAACGTCCACCCGACCGTCCGGATAAATGCAATCACGGAATAATCACGGTAAAACAGCGCAAAAAACAATGCGATGATGTTTATGCAGACAATGAAGTTTGAAAACAGCACGACCGGAAACGTCGCCATAAGCATATCAAACGCGGCGAACGAGCGTCTTTTGAAAATCGCTTTTGCCAGACTGCCGCCCTGCAAGCGCATGACCTGCATTGCTCCGCGCGCCCAGCGCTTTCTCTGCCGCCACGACTGCGCGAATTTTACAGGCTGCTCGTCATACAAAACGGCCTTTTCGCAAATCGTTGCGGAATACCCGTTTGCAACAGCCCAGCTGATGAATTCGAAATCCTCTGTCAGGCAGTTAAACCGCCAGCCGCCCATTTCACAGAGCAGCCTTTGCGAAAACAAAAAGCCTGTACCCGCTACGGCGCAGCTTGTGCGCAGGCGCTTGCGGGCGACGTTCAGATACTTTGAGTCGCGGATAAACCACAGCGAATTGCAGGCGGCAATCCAGCCGGGGCCGTAATTCTTCGTGTTGCGGTAGCTCGTTATAATGTCGTGCTTCTCGGAAAAGGTTGCGTTCATCTGCTCGATAAAGTCCGATTCAAGCAGATTGTCCGCGTCAATAACGAGATACGCGTCAAAATCGGTCCAGCTGTAATCCTCATTTATGTACGTCAAAAGGCTGTTCAGCGCGTAACCCTTGCCGATTTTTGTATCGCTTTGGCGCTCATATACAACCGCGCCCGCCTGACGCGCGGCCTCCGCCGTTCCGTCTGTGCAGTTATCCGCGATGACGAAGATTTTTATATACTCCGCCGGGTAGGTTTGCCCGTTTATCGTTTTAATAAGCTCCGGCAATACGACTTCCTCGTTTCTTGCCGCAATTAAAACCGCAAAGGAGTGCAGCTCCGGCTCGGCGCAAGGGACGTTCTTTTTGTCAAACCATTTCGCCGGAAGTAGCGCGACTATCATATAAACGTTTTGATAAAAATAGCACGCGCCCAGAAGCACGCCGCACACCTCAATTAATCTTGTTAATATTATCATATTTACCTATCCGATTGGCGCAAAATGTCGCGCAGAATTATATATATTTATTTAATTTACTTAAAGAGTATTCGAGCACAGTGACCGATAGTAACCATAAGTATGCCACAAAACAGCCCAAATGTCAAGCGGCAGTGTCAAGGGCACGCTATGCTTTCTGTATTAGTCACCATAGTACAGTTAATATAGCATACTTTTTTAGGCTTGTCAAGTGTATTTTTATATGCAATTCTTGTGACATTTTATGTGCGGGACTAATGCGCCGCATACCGTGCGCCCTCCGACTTTTTTCGTCATTATTATAGACAAATCCCCGCAAATATGTTAAACTGCAATTAATATGTAACCCGGAGGCGCCGCGTGGGACTGCAAAAGAAACTAAAAAACAATATTTCCACATCAAAACAGCAAAAATCGCCACCCAATTGGGAGCGTTTTACCCTATGGGTTCTGCTTGCCGCCGCAATCGGCCTTTTGGTTGCCGTCGGCATATTTGTGCTGCTGTATTATTTCGTGTTTCCGCGCGCCAACACACCTGACGCCGCCTGGGGACTGCCCGATGTCATTACCGCGACCGCGACGGCTATCGGCGGCCTGACAGTCGGCGGTGTTGCGCTGATTCAGGTGCGCAAGCACCAGTTTCTGGAGTATCAGGCAAAAAACGAACGCGAGGTTCAGCTTAACGAACGGGATATTCAGCTTGGCGAGCAGCTGCGCCGGGCAATTGAGCACCTCGGCGACAAGGACCGCGAGCATATCCGTCTCGGCGCGATATACGAATTCAAGCGGCTGGAAAAGGCAAAGGACCTGCAGGACTACGACCGCGACAGCATAGTGCGGATTCTGGCGAGCTTTATTGAAAGCCGTATGGCGGAGGAGAAGAAAGCGGCGGAAAGAGGCGAGGTAAAAGAGGTTGCGCCGGACATAAAGGCGGCGGCAGAGCTTGCCTCCCAGATAATAAAAGAAGAAATCGAGCGCACGGCAGAGAAATGCACGGAGGAAGACAAAAAGCGTCCGCCTGAGTATGTGTTTATTGCGGCGGATGTGATTAGTACGTTGCCGGTTGAAATATTCGGAACCTTTTTCTACTGGAATAGGTTGAGTGCAAGAAATGTGGATTTGCGTGGCATTGAGCTAAAGCGCGCACATCTTAATGAAGCACACCTTGAGGGGGCAGTCTTTAAGTATGCAAACCTTGATATGGCAATCCTTCGGAAAGCACAGCTTGATGGGGCAGACCTTTATCAAGCACAGCTTGAGAGGGCAAGCCTTAGGGGCGCACACCTTGAGGGGGCAGTCCTTGGGCACGCGCACCTTAAGCGCGCACAGCTTGAGGAGGCACACCTTGAGGGGGCAGACCTTTTTAGCGCACACCTTGAGTGGGCAGTCCTTAGAGGCGCACACCTTAAGTGGGCAAGCCTTGTGATCGCACACCTTGAGGGCGCACACCTTGAGGGCGCGCTCCTTGAGGGCGCACACCTTGAGGATGCACACCTTGAGGATGCATGGCTTAGGGGCGCACACCTTGAGGAAGCACACCTTGAGGGGGCAGACCTTCGGCACGCATGCCTTGTGGGCGCAGACCTTCGTGACGCTGATTTCAACGACCGTACAGTCATCACCGCCGAAACCACCTACAACTCCAGCACAATATTCTCCCCCGGTATCGAAGAAAAATACTTCCGCGGCAAAGCCACCAAGCTCGCCAATTAACACCCACCCCACACAACACAAAGTAAAACCCCGCCCGGTGAAGCGCTTCACCGAGCGGGGTTTTACTTTGCTTTAGGTTTTTCCGTGCTCTTAGCCGACTGCGATAACGACGCCCGAGCCGACTGTGCGTCCGCCCTCGCGGATAGCAAAGCGCAGGCCCTCGTCCATAGCGATAGGCGTAATCAGCTCGACGTTGATTTCAACGTTGTCGCCGGGCATGCACATCTCAACGCCGTCCGGCAGCGTGATAACGCCGGTAACGTCAGTCGTGCGGAAATAGAACTGGGGACGGTAGTTGTTGAAGAACGGCGTGTGGCGGCCGCCCTCTTCCTTGGAAAGAACATAAATCTGTCCCTTAAACTTCGTCACGCCCTTGATAGAGCCGGGCTTTGCCAGAACCTGTCCGCGCTTAATGTCTGTCTTGGCGATACCGCGAAGAAGCGCGCCGATGTTGTCGCCGGCCTCCGCGTAGTCAAGCAGCTTGCGGAACATTTCGATACCGGTGACGGTCGTGTCCTTGGGCTCCTCTGTCAGGCCGACGATCTGAACCTTGTCGTTCATGTTGACCTGTCCGCGCTCAACACGGCCCGTTGCGACTGTGCCGCGGCCGGTGATTGTCATAACATCCTCAACAGGCATAAGGAAAGGCAGGTCTGCCTTGCGCTCCGGCGTGGGGATATAGCTGTCAACAGCGTCCATCAGCTCTTTGATGCACTGATACTCGGGGGCTTCCGTATCCGTCGAAGCAGACTCAAGCGCCTTGAGCGCGCTGCCCTTGATGATCGGCGTGTCGTCGCCCGGATACTCGTATGAAGAGAGCAGCTCGCGCACTTCCATCTCGACAAGCTCGATAAGCTCGGGATCGTCAACCTGGTCAACCTTGTTCAGGAAGACGACGATTGACGGAACGTTAACCTGGTGGGCAAGCAGGATGTGCTCGCGCGTCTGCGCCATAGGTCCGTCTGAGGCGGCGATAACGAGAATCGCGCCGTCCATCTGGGCCGCGCCCGTGATCATGTTCTTGATGTAGTCGGCGTGTCCCGGGCAGTCAACGTGCGCGTAGTGGCGCGCGTCCGTCTCATACTCAACGTGGGCGGTGTTGATCGTGATACCGCGCTCGCGCTCTTCCGGGGCCTTATCGATCATGTCGTAGGCTTCAAACTTTGCCTTGCCGGAAAAGGAAAGGTACTTTGTGATTGCGGCGGTGAGCGTCGTCTTGCCGTGGTCAACGTGTCCGATCGTACCGATGTTTACGTGCGGTTTGGTACGCTCAAATTTAGCTTTTGCCATTATTGTTTACTCCTCTTTGTTATTGTAAAATTAGTGTTTAGTTTGGTGGCTGCACGCGTAGGAGCAGCTGAAAGCATTATAACCGAATTTTCGGTAAAATGCAAGGACTAGTTTTGGGGTTTTCGTTGTCCCTATAGTCTTTCGCGCGTAAAATACTTGTCGTCAGCCCATGTTTGCGGGTTGTTGTCAATATACTCACTGATTTTTCTGAATTCAGCAAAATCTCTAACCACGTGTTCGTGATACGAGCGCTGCCAGATTGAGTGTCCGAGTTTTCTCGTCGTCAGTGACTTTACGGCACGAATTATTTGGGGAACGGCTGTCTTTGTAGGGGACGCTGCCCTCAGCGTCCCGTCCTTGTTCGAATGCGCAATCGGTTCGTGTATCAGCAGCAGTATGTGCACATGATTTGGCATGATGACATAACTCGCAACAGATACCCCGCTATACGCAGCGGAAGTATTTTCTACAAAAAATTGTACTGTCTTGCCTTCCGGCGTTAGCCGCACAAACGGGACGCTGAGGGCAGCGTCCCCTACAACTTCGCCAAAAATGCAGTGCTTTTCCTTAACACATA
>JAISTA010000118.1 GCA_031272845.1 Oscillospiraceae bacterium | reverse complement strand
ATTGCAGCTAATACGTCTGCCCGGCATAAAGCGATTTTGCTTCTTTTCTCAAGAGAAAAGAAGTCGCCCCTTTTTGGTTACTTTTTCCGGCGAAGCGGAAAAAGTAACCGCCCGCCGCGCAGGCGCTTTAGCTTCGCAATGAAGAGCAGCTAAATCCCAATTCCAAACCCCGTACCCCGCCCTGAACAGAGAACTTTTCGCTCCCGCCGCAAGCTTTCCGTTGCAAAGAACACCAACACCGCCGCAAGTACACAGCAATCGCCCAACCAAAAGCTTACCCCCGCGCGCGAATGTTAACTTACTGTAAACCCCCATTGGGCTCTTGCTATTTCATACTTTGTGTGCTATAATGCAGTATGCAGAATGCTTTACTGTGGGACAGGCGCCCGAATTCGGCTTCTGCCAACCATAAATACAACCCGAGTTTCAATGCCGCGCAAACACGAAAAGGATTTTCTTTTTTTAGACGACGACCTGTCTGAGGATGGGTTTGAGGACGATGAGCTTTACTATGACGAGGGCTTTGACGGAGAGGACGAGACTGACGGGGACGAATATCCCGCCGCCGAGAGCGGCCGCCGAGAGCGTCACACTCCGCGAAACCCTGCCGTACCGAAAGCCGCACGGCGCGTAATCGCGCTTGTTCTTGTGCTGTCGGCGGCGTTTGTCAGCTTGTTTTATTTTGCGGGCGGCGCCGTTTCGCTGACGGGCGCAAAGAACGCGTTTTGGGTTTTGCGGTACGGCGAGAATTGGCGGAACGAGGCTTTGGCGGACTATAACGCAGTTTCAAAGCGGATGGCTCACTTTTCGGTTAACGCGGGTAAATTCGGTATTGAGCTTTGGGAGGCCTCCGGCAGGCTTATTGAAAGGTATGTCCGGCCGTTTGACAGCCCTGTTATAACCTCCTCGCCGGACGGAAAACGGGCTGCGATTTTCGGCTTTTCAGGCAGCGCGCTTGTTTTGGCGGACAGGTTCGGCGTTAAGCAGGATATGACGCTTGCCGAAATGCTGAATTCGCCGGGCTTTGTGCTTGAATCCGGCGGCTACGGCCAAATTGCCGCAGTCAGCCTGCAAAACTCCGGATACTTTACCGTTGTTACGGAAAACACGGCGGCCGCACGCGCAAGCGGCGCGGAATACGGCGAGTTTGAGGTGTATGTTTTCAAGGCGGAGAAAAGCGGCGTTTCGTCGCAGGGCAAGCTTTTTTCGGTGCCGGGAGAAAATGTGTGCGCGGCGGCTTATTCGCACAGGGACGGGCTCATTATGTACGCCGCGATGACTGCGGACGGCTCGGTTTTCCGCGCGTTTAACATCAGCTCGCGAAAGGACACCGCTGTTTTGGAGTATCCGCAGCTTGTTATTTACGCGATGGAGTATTCTGAAAAGGACGGCGGAGTTACGCTTAAAACCTCCTCTGGAGACCTTGCGCTTGAGCGTCAGGCTCTTTTGGGCGAGGGGAACGAGAATGCGGAGTAACGCGGGCTTGTTATTTGCTTTTTTCTGCCCCGCGCTGTGGGGCTGCAATAAATAAATTGATATTTTGCCTTAGAAAAGGTTAGAGGTGCTTTGTGCTTATATTAGTGGATGTTGCAATAGTTGCGCTGCTTATTTTCGCGCTTGTTCGCGGGTATAAGCGGGGAATGGTTCGCGGAGTGTTCGGCTTTGTCTCGATCATTGTCGCGGTTATACTCGCGCAGTCTATTTCCGTGGCGTTTGCCCCGCGCTTTGAAGACGCGATACGCCCCTTTATCGGCGGCCAGGTAGACAGTAAAATGCAGTCTATTCTCTCGCCGAAGGATAAGACGGACGACGAGGAAACACCGTCTGTCACGGCGGACGAGGACGCGGCGTTTGATAACGGAAGAAGCGCGGAGGATTTTCTGCGGGAGCTTAACGAAACGGACCCGACCGCGATAAAGCGCGACCCGCGCGTCGCGGCCTACTGCGTGCTGCGCTCGCTAGGCATACCGCCCGGGCTTTCGGACAAAATCGCGACAAAGGTTGCCGAGGTCGCAAAAAGCGTGACCTATGACGATTTGAACCGCCAGCTCGGAGACAGGCTGACGGCAATCGTCACGCGCTGCCTTGTGTTCCTCGTTGTGTTCATTTTGATAATGATAATACTGACGATTGTGGCAAACCTGATTAAGCTTACATTTAATCTGCCCGGCCTGCGGCAGGTGGACGGGCTGCTCGGCGCGGCTTTTTCTGTGCTGAAAATGCTGCTGTTTTTGTTTGCCATAACAATTATTCTGCGCTACGCGGGCATACTAAAGCCTGAGATTGTTGAAAAAACGTCACTTCTAAACGCAATTTCACAGCACAACCCGATTGCAAATCTGCTTGGAATATAATCTGCGCCCTGACACTAAGCGTCCCGGCGAAAAAAAGGGCGACTGTCGCTTTTTATGAAAAAACTGATTCACAACATACCAAATTTAATTTCCTGCGTTCGAATCGCGCTTGTGCCGGTTTTCATCTCGACATATGTGGTTGAGAAAACGGAGGTCAAGGTCACGGCGGTTATTATATACGCAATCGCCGGAGTCTCAGACTTTTTAGACGGGTTTCTTGCCAGGCGCTATAAGCTTACGACAAAGCTCGGCAAGGTGCTTGACCCCCTGGGCGACAAGCTTATGATGGTCTCGGCGCTCCTGCTTATAACCGTTGACCATATAATACCCTTTTGGGCCGCTATCGCCGCGATTATCAAAGAGGCTATGATGGGTATCGGCGGACTGATTATCTCGCGCCGCAACAATAAGGACATTCCCCCGTCTAATATCATCGGCAAAATATCAACGGTGCTGTTTATCGCGGCGTGCCTTACGCTTATGCTTTTCAAAAACGCCTTGTCAATGCCGATCAGGTCGTTTATAATCGGGGTGCCGATCGCGTTTATGTTTGTGGCATTCGGAACCTACGTCAACACCTATATAACCTTTATGAACCGGAACAAGGCCGCCGTGAACGCCGCAGAGACGGACGAAAAGCGCTGATTTGTTCCTGCCGCCCGCATTGCGTTCAGGGAGCGCCGGCGCTGCCTGATAACACATACTAAAGCTTGACTGCCGGTCTGAATCAGAACCTGTATTCCCGGAGGTGAAATACGCGTATGCAATTACCTATTTGCTGCAAATGTCAGAAAAGACCGGCCTCGGTCTTTATAACAAAAAAAGAGGAGAACGGCCACACCACAGACGAGGGCTACTGCATAGTCTGTGCGAGTGAGATGAAGCTGCCGCCCGTTGAGCACGCCCTGAAGCAGATGGGCATAACGCCGGAGGCCGTGCGCGATATGTTTGACAATTTCGACGCAATGCGCGAGTCTAATCCCGAGGCCTGGAACGAAGTTCAGGAGGGGCTGTCGCACGGCGGCGCAATGCCTTTTTTGAACGGTCTGTTTAACAATCCGGAGGATTCGGGCGGCGAGGAAGAGCAGGAGCCGCAGTCTCCCGCCGGAGAGGACGCGGAGGAGGACGACGACGAGGACGGAGGTCCGCCGTCCGCTCCCGGACGCTGGAGCGGCGGATTTCCCGGCATGATGCCGCCCTTTGGTATGCCCGGAATGCCGCCTATGCAGGGGCAGGCTCCGCCGAACAGCGGCGGACCGAATCGTCCCGGCGGGCGGCCGCCGAAGATAAAATATCTCAAAAACTTTTGCGTGAACCTTACCGAGCGCGCCCGTGAGGGAAAGCTTGACGCGTGCGTCGGCCGTGAGGACACGCTGCAGCGCCTGATTCAGATTCTGAACCGCCGCCAGAAGAACAACCCCTGCCTTATCGGCGAACCCGGCGTGGGCAAAACGGCAGTCGTTGAGGGACTTGCGCAGCGTATGGCAAACGGCGAAGTTCCGGCGCGCCTGCGCGGACTTGAGCTGTATATGCTCGACATGACGGCGCTGGTCGCCGACACGCAGTTCCGCGGACAGTTTGAGGGCCGCGTCAAGGGACTTGTCGAAGAGGTCAAGCGCCTCGGAAACGTTATTTTGTTTATCGACGAGGTACACCAGATCGTCGGCGCGGGAGACCGGGACGGCGCTATGAACGCCGGAAATATGCTCAAGCCAGCCCTTTCGCGCGGCGAAATTCAGGTAATCGGAGCGACGACGTTTTCTGAGTACCGCAAGTATATTGAAAAGGACAGCGCGCTTGAGCGCAGGTTTCAGCCTGTGTCTGTCTCCGAGCCGTCTATAGCGGACGCGACGGAAATTTTGATTGGCATTAAGCGCTATTATGAGGACTATCACAACGTCATAATCCCGAATGAGGTGGCGCGTCAGGCTGTTTTACTGTCCGAGCGGTATATTACGGACAGGTTCCTGCCCGACAAAGCAATTGACCTGATAGACGAGGCAAGCTCCAGCGCGAATCTCGTTAACCCGGCCGTTGAAAAGCTGCACACCTTAGAGCGCGAGGAAAAAACGCTTATCTCAGAGCGCGAAAAAATGCTGGCCGCCCCGGCGGACGGCAGCGACTATGAGCGTATTGCCGCTCTGCGCACGCGCCAAATGCAGATTCTTTCCGAGATCGATAGCATTCGGCGGGACAATCTGCCTGTGCTGTCGGTCAACGACCTTGCGCGCGTTATTGAGCTTTGGACGAAGATTCCCGCCGCCAATATCGAGCAGGAGGAGAACAAGCGCCTGTTTGAGCTGCCGAGCCGCCTGAAATCCCGCGTTGTCGGGCAGGACGAGGCTATAGACGCAGTGTGCGACGCGATTGCGCGCTCGCGTCTCGGCGTTTCGACGAAAAGAAAGCCCGCTTCGTTTATCTTTGTCGGGTCAACGGGCGTCGGCAAAACGGAGCTTGTAAAGCAGCTTGCCAGCGATTTGTTTGACGATCCGGAGAGCCTTATCCGCTTTGATATGTCCGAGTTTATGGAAAAGCACACGGTCTCGCGGCTTATCGGCTCGCCCCCGGGCTATGTCGGGTATGACGACGCGGGGCAGCTTACGGAGAAAATCCGCCGCCGCCCGTACAGCGTTATCCTGTTTGACGAGATTGAAAAGGCTCATCCCGACGTGCTGAATATAATGCTGCAAATCCTGGACGACGGGCGGCTGACAGACGCGCAGGGGCGCAACGTCAACTTCTGCAACACCGTAATTATAATGACGACGAACGCGGGCAGCCACAACAGCTCCTCCTCCGTCGGCTTTAACAGAACTGCCTCGGAGCAGTCCAAGGAAAAGTCCGAAAAGGCGCTGCGCGACTTTTTGCGGCCGGAGTTTATAAACCGCGTTGACGAGATTATCTATTTCAACAAGCTGTCTAAAGAAAACTTTGCCGGAATCGCGCGGATTATGCTCGGCGAGCTTGTCGCGGCACTTTCAGAAAAGACTATTGCGCTGACCTTTGAGGATTCCATCGTCGATTACCTTGTGGAGCACGCGTATTCCGAAACCTACGGCGCGAGAAACCTGCGCAGATACATCCAAAAGAACATTGAGGACGCGATCGCAAAGGACATTGTAGGCAAGTTCGGCACAAGGATAACGGCTGTTGCCGTAAGTACGGACGCGGACGGAAAAGTGATTATTACGAGTATGTAAACGCCGCGCAGCTTAGCTGCGGCGGCTCAAACGCAAAAAGGCGCGGATTATATCCGCGCCTTTTTTGGTGAACCAACGCCTGCCCACTATTCGGAGGGCTTCGGAGTTCTTAATACATATCGTGAAATTCACCCTCTTCTACAAGAATAAATTCAGGAGCCTCAGGCTTACTCGCAAATACCCCGTCTGCAATCGGCAGGTGAGAATACACGCTCTTGGACATTGTCACATAGGCTAAAGCGTCAAGCTCATATATCGGCGAGAGCGTTTCTACCGGGGCATTCTGTAAATCCAAACGGGACAGCTTTTTGAAGTTTGCGAGAACAGAGATGTCTTTAAGATTAACCGGGTCAACAAGCGTCAGTGCAACCAAATTGACAAATTCACGCAAAGGTTCAAGATTTTCGCCGCTCCACCGTATGTTTAATATCCCTATATGTTTATTTTCGGCGATTAGATCAACCGCGCGTTCGCTTTCTATTGCAATGTAATGCAGGCTCGCGATATGCGGAATCACCAAACCCTTGTCAATCTCGCAGCCGATTAGGCTCAAAGAAGTTAAATTGGGGTACTCGCTGAGAAAGTCAAACGACTTGACCACCAGCCTTATTCCAAACCCCTTTGGGGCATTTATAGGCAAATCTACAGTCTCCTCTCCGGGCGGATAGCCTAACCCGGTAAGAAACTCCGTAGTTACATTTATTGTTTTAATGTCCGTTTCGCCGCTTTTTCCGGAGCAGCCAATCAGCGCCAAAGCAAGCATGATAACGCCTGCAAGCGCCGCGATTTTGTTCTTTTTCATTGCCTTACTAACCGTTCCGGTTGCAGCTTGCCGCTGCCGACGCTGTAAGAGCAAACTGACAGTATACCTTTCTGCCGTCTCCGCTGCTTGTAACGAACCTTGGTAAAAACACAGCCATAAAAATTCTCCTTTGAGCTTTAGTAAAGCTTGTGAAAATATTTATCTTTATAGTTTTGTAGATTATATTACGTTCCGTTCTTGCTGTCAACTATTACATTTGAATATGAACAACAACCCAGCCCGCCGATTCGGCGGGCTGGGTTGTTCTTAATACACACCTTGAAATTCACCCTCTTCTACAAGAATAAATTCAGGATATCCGGACTTGTTCGCAAACGTCAAATCTGCCAATGGCAGATTTGAATACACGCTTTTGGACATTGTCACATAGGTTAACCCGTCAAGCTCATAGAGCGGTGCGATGGTTTCAACCGGGGCGTTCTGTAAATCCAGACGGGACAGGTTTTTGAAGTTTGCAAGAGCTGAGATATCTTTGAGATTAACCGGGTCAACAAACCCCAGCGCAGTCAAATGGACAAATTCACGCAAAGGTTCAAGGTTTTCGCCTCTCCACTGTATATCTAACGTCGTAA
>JAISTA010000049.1 GCA_031272845.1 Oscillospiraceae bacterium | reverse complement strand
AGGAGGACGCAGGCGTGTCGTAACCCGGCAAGGACGACGACGCAGCAATGCGGAAAATAGACCGTAAAGCCGAGCCGTTTTTCAAGTTAATTGACTATATATGCCATTAGCAACGATATCGCTCATGTATTGAATCCCTTTACCGTTGGTCTTCAGCAGCCACTTTACATGTTTGCTGTGTCCGGTTTCATTGCGGACACAGGTGCCATCTATAATTATATCATCTCTGTTCCCGCTACCGTCTTCATCCTCTTGGTAGCCGATTACTTCTAACCCCTCACGCAGCTCGACAGGCTTGCCGAAGTAATCATTTTTTACATCGGACTGCGAAAGCATGACTGTGTTCACGGCAACCAACTCATTAAAATCGACATACAGAAACGGTTTGTCCAGCTTTGCCGCGATTTATTCTACCGTATAGTTCATTTCGTTAACCGCTCGCGAATATCTTCTTTTTCCTTTAACCAAGACGGATATAGCTCCTTATTCTCAAACCATAGCTCCTGCAGCTCTGACTTTTCGGAGAGGACAGCGGTAATGGCAGCCCCAGCCTTGCTTATTATAGGAGAAAACTCTGTAGCGCTCAGCGTTGCAATCCATTCAGGCAGCTCTTCTTCATCACAGCGGTATACTGTTCCGTTCACAGCGCTGTCGATTACCGCGGCAGCGACGAGTGCCGCAACCCCGTTGTCGTATTCAACATAATCCGCCGAGAGAACATCATCAAAATATTGCGCCATCAAAGCGACAATATTATTCGATTCTTTTAAGTCGGGAAGATAGTCATAAGCGGTGTCGTCATCAAATACACCATAATTCCAAGCGCCCATTTTCAATTTCTCCTATAATTTTAGTTTATTCAAACTGGAATTTGACGAAGTCACAAGTTCACTTAACAGCTACTGCCGTGCCGCTTGCCGCCACCATCAGCATATCTTTCAAAATTTCGGCGGCATCCTTAACCATTTTCGGGCAGACAGTTTTGACTTGCCGCGCCGCCAATTCACGATCGCCCGTCAGCAAATGTGTACCCAATAATTCCTCGCACAGGGTTGAGTGATTGCGCGCTTTAAAACGTCGGGCAAATTCCTTAATCAGCGGATACATTTGCTCCTTTCCCTCAGTATCGCCTGGCGAAACGTAGCCGCATTTCAGACCAAGCACCATATCCGCACCTGTAACCGCGCCGCAGGTTTCGCATTGCCGCCCCATTCCTGCACCAAATCCACTTGCGATTTTCAACGCAAGCTCAGCGCTAAGCCCGAACTCCTCGCAGTATGCCGCCAAAACCGCCTGTGCGCAATTATATCCATCGTTAAAGAATTTTATCGCTTGCTCTGATTTGTTCATCCGTTAACACCCTCATATTTTTGCGGTGATTCTTCCGCTACGACGTTCCAGTTCACGCCGAATTTGTCCGTTACGGCGGCGTGGACCACGCTGTAAAATGTTTCTGTCGGTGGCAACGTAATCACGCCGCCCTCGCAAAGCGCGTTAAATACGGCGGTTGCTGCCTTGCCTGTAGGCAATGTGACTGACCGCTTGATACTGTCACCGACAATCGGCGGCGTTGCCTCATCCGCGAACCACACGATCGTGCCGCAGATAGCCATTTCCCCGTGCATAACCCAATCGCGGAGAAGTTCGGGCGGCGTTTTTGATCCCTCCGGCATATAGTCGCCATAGGGTAGGATTTTCGGTTCTTCGCAGTTGAATACAGCTTGATAGAAGTCAAGCGCGTCCTTGCATTTTCCGTTGAATGCCAGATAAGGAGTAACCATAATTCATTCTCCTAATCGTTATTTTTCGGAGTGCGTACTTGTCGCACACACCGCCAAATTCTAATTTGTCAGTCTTTCGCCGCCGACGCATATTAATCAGCAGCCCCGCAGCCCTACGGCCGCCAGCACTCCGTGCCGGAGCAGAGCGACTTTGCCGCCTCAAACGCGGCTGCCTGCGTCCAACATTTCTACTTTGGACGCTTGTTATTCCAAACGCTTGTTTGCTGAGGGTTATAGAGCATAATATCATTTTTGACGGCAATTTCTATGCACTTTTCTTCAACTTGCTTTGCCTTTGAATATATGCAATTGAGTATAATCCAATTGCCGTTTTCGCCTTGACCAATATCCATCGTGAACGGAACCGAATCAGCACTTTCAAAATCATCCAAATAGCCAAATGAATCCTTCAAGTCGTTCAAAACCTTCTGCGCATCAAAAAAAGCCATTGATATGTGGTCATTTCCATTGCAGATGGATTCATAAGTTTCGCGCAGCATTGCGGTTTTTGTTAATTTACTTCTTTTCCAAAATGCAAAATCATAACTCATTTTAAACACCTTTGCAATGAAAATCGTCAGCGTTCATGATTACGCAAACTCGAATTCGCCGTTTTTGGGGCTGCCGAATTATATCGACAGCCCCAAACGCCCCGCAGCCCTACGGCCGCCAGCACTCCGTGCCGGAGCAGAGCGACTTTGCCGCCTCAAACGCGGCTGCCTGCTTGTACGGCGCGGACCACCTGTTCTGCCCGATAATGTCGAACACGACAACGCCGTTGTGCTGACAGAACCGCTCGATTTGCTGGAGCGCCGTCACGAGTCCGTTGCCTGTGCCGCCGGGGCTCGCCGCTATGATCGCGGTTTTGCCGGCGAGACGGCCGGAAAAGAAATTGCAGCGGCGGAAGCGGTCAAAAAACGCCTTCATCGTCTCCGAAACCTCCGCCCAGTAAACCGGCGTTACGATTGCCAGAGCGTCAAACTCCGCGATTTTGTCTGACAGCTCGTTGAAGCCGTCGTCCTGAATGACGCACTTGTGCTCCTCGCGGCAAATGCCCCAGCCGTCGCCGCAAACGCGGCAGGCCGAGAGCTTTGGCAGGCGCAAGAGCTCCGTTTCGGCTCCCGCCGCCTGTGCGCCGGAGAGGAGTGCCTGTTCAAGACCGGCGCAAAGACCGTCCTCTTTGGGGTTGCCTGATAAAACGAGAAATTTCATTGTAATGCCTCCATAGAGTTTTTTTGTTTTTCGGATGTGCGGTGCTGCGGGTGCGGAATTGTATCAGCGGGGAGCTTTAGCGCGTGCGGCGGCATTCCCGCAGCAGTATACAAGTTATAGTTCGCGTTCCCCCCCCTGCGGGGGAGAGACGATGCGCTTCGCACGCTTGTTGAAGCTTTTTTCTGTTTCGATCCGCACTAGCGCAGGGGACAACCCTGTCTTGCCGCGCCGAAGCTGCTCATTGATATTACTTTTTTCATATTGCGGTCTCGTTTACAGATACATTTCTGCTTTTTTTATTGCTCAAGTTTATCAATTTTAATCAGCGGTACGGTTATAGCCCCGCCCAAGGTTGATTCATAAGTATAAAGACCTTTAGAAACACCATAGATTGTAATAATGTCATCCTCAAGTATGCGAGATGTAATAAGAGACGGTGAATAATACACAAGAATAATGTCGTCATAATAGCTGCCATAAGATTTTTTTGTCGCAATCCGCAAGGTAATTTCATCGCTGTTCTCAATAACCTGCACAACGCGCCCCGTGAATTTCACCTTCTTCTCTTTATAATTATCAGGCGTTCTTGCTATCTGGTCATAAGTAATGCCTGTATCATAGCCTTTCTTTTCCTCGGCAAGACGAGCCGCTTCTTCATCGGCCCTCTTTTTTTCTGCCTCCTCCGCTGCTTTTTTGTCAGCGGCGGCTTTTTCTTCTGCGGCCTTCTTGGCGGCAGCTTCTGCTGCAATTTTATCGGATTCGGCTTGCGCTTGTGCCGTAGCTTTTTCGGTTTCGGATAAAGTAAGCCAATCCGCCGTTTCAGTTTTTAGCGCAGTAAGCTCTGCCGACATTATGTCGTATTGGGCTTGCAGTTCATCTTTTTCTTTAAGCAAATCGTCTGCCTGCGTTTTCAGCGTGTCACGTTCAGCGACGACGGCGTCATATTCACTTTGCGGAACACCTCCGCCGCTTCCGCAAGCAGCTAAAGAGAAAACCAAAGTCCCGCACAGTGCCGCCAATAGTACTCTTTTGAAAATACCTTTATTCATTTTTATTTTTACCTCTTTAAGTTTATTATTTTTTGCAGCAAACAATAAGTGCTCCGCTGCATTTACTGATAAATTTCCGCCCTGCGTATTTTACGCTCTTGTAAAGCATCCCGCCGGATACGGTTCGTATACGGCGCGAACTGTTGGAGCATATTCGGTTGGAATGTACCAAAATTCAAACTATGTTCACAGCGTTAAATGCCCCATTTAAAATCGCGCTCTCATAATCAAGTTGCTCCGCCGCCCATCTAATAGACAAACTAATTGAGGCGGGAAAGTGTACCCACACACCGATAGGAGGGCGACCACATTAGACAACACCAAAGCTTAACTCCGTTCCCCTACTCCCCCGTCTCCGTCTCTGTCAGCGGCAGAGGCTCGGACACAAACAAATAGCCGTAGGTAACCATATCCTGAACCTCAAAGCCGCATTCGACCGTTTTGACCTCCGTCACGCCCTGCTCGGCAAGCTGGTTTTTTGTCAGCGCAATTGAGAGGTAGGCAACCGTTCCGTCGGCCGCGTATGCCTGAGCGTACTGGACGAACGTCATGCCGTTGACTGAAAATGAATTGTCGTTTACAGAAAAATCTATGTCCTTGCCGCTGTTGTTTTTTACGACCAGCTCCGCGACAAGCGCGTATGCCGAGTCGCGCGTTCTGATTTCCGCGACATATACCTGCACGCCCATTCGGTCAAGTATCAGCCGTCCCGGCGGAGCCTCGGAGGACGGCGCGGTCGGCTCCGGCTGCTCCGGGTTGCACTCAAGCGCGATATGCTCATGTTCCCATAAGGACTCGTATTCCTGATCCTTAACCGTAAAAACGAGCTCTATATTCTTAAACGTGCCCGCCAATTGCAGCGCAGAATCGTAGTCCCGAAGATACAACACGTTGCTTATGCTCTTTCCCGCGCCTATATCGTATTCTGAATAAAAGCTTATGTCAAAGGTTATTCCGTTTATGATTATAAAGCTTGAGCGCGCGTCAATTTCTCCGCTCGTGCCGTTCTCAAGTGTGACCGACAGCCCCTCGCCGTGATAACCGCCGTTAATAAATTCCTTTACGGTAAGCTTTACGCCGTTTTTTTCAAAGGTAACAGGCTCTGAAAGTACATTTTTCGCGGACTCTGACGCGGTTGTGTCCGGGGTTGTGTAGTGATTCTTGGAGGACGTGTTTGCAATCAGAGAAATGACGATAACAAACGCCGCAATCGACAGAAAGGATATAAGACAGCCCTTTGCAACGCCCTTTTGCCGGCTGACGGCGGTTTTCTTTTTCGCTTTTCCGGCAAGCTCCAGCGATTTATTGTATGCCTTGAGGTCAAACGACTCGGCATAAACAATGTCCGTTTCGTCCGAATAATCGAGTTTGCCGCCGCAGTGCGGGCATTTTTCCGTGCCATAGGGGGCGAACTGACCGCAATAGTCGCAGCGGATTCGTGTCGGCGTGCGTTTTGTTGCGGCGGCGGCTAGGTCGATTTGGGTTTTGGGTTTTTTCATAAA
>JAISTA010000040.1 GCA_031272845.1 Oscillospiraceae bacterium | reverse complement strand
CAATCGTCCAGCGGAATCTTGCCCGCGACCTTTCCATTTATTATCTCAAGCTTGCCGACCGCCGTTTTTATTACGCCTGAAATTGCGTCATGGTTCTTTACGGCAAGGCTGAGCGCATCGTCCAGCCAATCTGCGGCATACTTTGTAATTGACTGCGGAGCCGGAAGCAGCTTCATCCCGTTCGCAACATCGTCGAGATACTTCGCGTTGCCAATCGCGCTGTCAATCGCGTTGTCGGCGTATTTCAACGCGGCCAAGGCTTCGTCGGAGTACTTTGCTGCCGTCGCTCCCCAACCGGCAAATGGCACCATCGCCACAAGCGAAAGCAAGGCGTCCTTTTCGTTTCCGCGAAGCATAGAAATAACAGCGTTTACTCCGTCAGTTATATCACCTATGATCGGAAACAAGCCCATAACATCAATAGCGCTTTGCAACGTGTCGAGCCATTTTTCCTGACTTGTGCGATCGTCAGTTATTTCTTTGGACTTACTATACACGGGCGATCCGAACTTGTCAAGCAGTATCACTTCCCCGTGACAATGCGGATGAAATGGCGGAGCTGTTATGCCTGGTTCGTACGCCCAAATCGGAAAAATTGCATTGTCGACAGCTCCGCAAATCGGACAGGAGTTTTCTCCTAAATGCTCATCGACAAGGAAGAATACAGGAAGTTCGTTCTCAGGATAGCTCTCATAATACCTTTCTGCGAATTCCGAATCAGCGATAAGCTCTGCAATAGCTTGGCCCTCCAAGGGCAGCACGTCGCAGAGGACTAAAAGCTCTGCCGCGCGCTCAGCACGAAAGGTGCGTTCCGGACCGAATTCCGCCTCATCTGCTTGCGCCTCAGCCAAAAACACCCTGCAAAGCTCAAGCAGTGTAGCCTGCGGCTCAACTGCTGCTGCCATTTTATATCCCATCGGAGACTGGTTTTTCTGCTGAGTCCTCCGCCTGCCTCACGCTCTCGAGCAGCTCCGCTTTCCCCGGTACGTAGCCCTCCGGTACACGCTCCAGGTACTGTCTGAAGGTTATCATCCCCGACACCAACAGGTTATCCAGCGTGCTCATTCCCGCGATTTCCGACCAGTACGAGCTGCCGCCCGCCTCGATTTTCAGGTTGATCCCGCGCTGATCTATTCCGGCAAAGTCGAACCTCGCACCGCCTACGTTTTTTGGCGGCAGATACGCGCAGCAAAAATCCGCGTAAATCCGCGCAAGCTCCTCCACCGCGTTGTACAGCGCGCGGCGTGTCAGGTCATTCGGCACACCGGACGCTTTTTGCAGCGCGACAATTGCCGAGGTGTTGTCCGGCCGCACGTCACCCAGCGCCGCCGGCGTCGCTCCGAGAAAGGTCTGTGTGTAGGACACCGCAAGTTCAATAAATTGCGCGATTTGCGGCGAAATGTGCGCCGGGTCGATAATGCTGGCGACGGAGCTTGCGTCCCCGCCGTTAACGCCGATCGCCGCGCCCACGCGGTTGTCCCACTTTGCAATACGCGTCTTGTCGTAGACGACCTTGGGGTAAGCCGTCGTCATAAGGCTTATCATACTCATCGCAAAGAGCTTGTTTATGAAAATCTGGTTCGGGATAAGCCCGGTAATCATCGCCTGTCCGTGGTAGGAATCCGCGACTCTGTCCCACGAAAACCAAACCAGCGGATACAGGCGCAGCCCCGTTCCCACGGCTTGCGGATAACCGTGCCGGAGAGCGTTTCGGTCATCCAAATCGTGTGCGTTTCGGGATCCCGCCACATTTTCAGCAAAACTGTCGCCTTGTCGCCCCGGTCAAGCTCCGGCGCGAGGTCTGTGGCCTCAATCGGCTCGTAAATGCCGGTATCGCGCAGCTTTTCAGACAGCGCGTCCTTCATAACGCGGCTTGAGACGATTATGTACGGCTGCTTTTGTATGCGCCTCTCGTTGACGTTGCCGAAAAACACGCGCGTATTTTGCAGAAGCTCAGACCTAACGCACTCGTCCTCAATGTCCCAATAGGTGTAGAGGCAGGCGTCCCCGCGCACGGCGGCGTCCCGCAAAAACTCGCGAATTAGGGCTGAAGCTCCGGAAGCGTCGAAGATATTGTTTATCTCCGCGCCGAGGATACTTGCGTCAGCGCGGTTGTTTTCATTCGCCGCCTCAACGTTTATCGTGATGTCGTTTGACGTAATCGAGGCGACTGTAAACAGCACTACGCGCTTTAGAAAGTTGAAAACAGGCGTCGGCAGTCCGTTTGAGCGCACGCCCTCCCACTGCTTTCCGATAAAGAAGTTTTCGTTGCTCTTAACGGTTTCAAACAGATCGATATTCTGCTTGAACTCAAGTCCCGCGCGGTATTCCTTTAATATTGAAGCTGTATCGGTTTTAATCAAAACAGAACCTCCTCAGCATCCGCCGCGTCCGCCTGCGCTCCGCGTTTCGGGAGGGAATAGCTAAGAATATCGGCAATCGCGCTGGAAAAGCCCGCGCCGCCGTCCGGCTCAGAGCTGACCTCAGGCAAAACAGGCGACGGGCGTGCGCCCGGCTCAAGCTCACGCAGCTTTGCGGAAAAGCGCAGCTCGTTCAAGAGCAGAACAAGCGTCGCGGCAATAACGCAAACGGCGGACGACAGTACAGATAAAGTTGTTAACATAATTTTCTCCTTGTGAGATTTATTTGTGTGCGGGAGTATACAGGGAGACTGGGGTTTGTCAAGGAGTTTTTGTTTTTTTGGAGGGGGCGGGATTTCGGTGCTGTCCTAGGCGTTGATTTGCTTGCTATGGGGGGCTTTTACTTTGCCGCGTTGTTGGTGTTCTTTTAGACGCAAAACTGGAGACGGGAACGAAAAGTTCTCTGTTCGGCGCGGGTGCGGTGTTTGGAATAGGGACTGGGCTGTTTTTCGGTTCACTGCAGAAGCGCCTACGCGGCGGGCGGTTACTTTTTCCGCTTCGCCGGAAAAAGTAACCAAAAAGGGGCGACTTCTTTTAGAAAGAAGGAAATCTTTTTTTATGCCGGGCAAACGCAGGTGCTACAATTGGGATTGTACCCACACCGCGAGAAGTGCAGCGTAGCGTCCGAACGCCTACGCACCGCCGCACACAGGGGCGAAGCCTGTGCGGGGCTAAAGACTTAGGTTAGGCTGCATGTGTGCGCGAACTGCGGTGGGGGTGGTAACCGGAAGGATGGTACTGCTACGATCGCTGCCGCACGTTGTGCTGGAGATTGGTGCGTCTTCCGGCGCGGCGGGTGTTGTGGTGGTGTTGGGTGTGTCTTGCGGTGCGAGTGCGTCCCCGTTACCGCAACGTTTCCGTAGGGGACGGCGTCCTCGACGTCCCTACCCTTTGTTCGCCGCCAGACTTTGCGTCAGACCGCGCACCCATCCGGCGTTGGTGCGATTGGGTGCGGTCGTCTACCTCCGCGCTTTGCGCGTCGGGACACGCGGGTGCGGTGGTGAAGGCGAGATTTCGGACGGTGCGCTGTAGGGGACGCTGCCCTCAGCGTCCCGTGCGTTTATTGTACGGTTGCGGTGGTTTTTTAGAAAAAGTGCCGTGACCTCGGGGACAGGCTGCTGAGGGCAGTATCCCCTACAGTGGGGTGCCGCACCTCGCCGCGTCGGGAGACGCAGCAATCACCAGCACAACGTGCGGCAACAATCGTAGCAGCACCGACCTTCCGGCTAGCACCCCCACCGCACCTCGCGCACACCGACAGCCTAACCTAAGTCTTTAGCGCCGGACAGGCTTCGCCCCTGTGTGCGGCGGTGCGTAGGCGTTCGGATGTTACACCGCACTTCTCACGGTGTGGGTACAATCCCAATTGCAGCTACACCGTCTGCCCGGCATAAAGCGATTTTGCTTCTTTTCTCAAGAGAAAAGAAGTCGCCCCTTTTTGGTTACTTTTTCCGGCGAA
>JAISTA010000225.1 GCA_031272845.1 Oscillospiraceae bacterium | reverse complement strand
CACTCCCTAAAAATTATGCGCTCTCATCGTTTTCCTGCATTTTCAGCCTCTCTTCAAATCCCCTCCGGCCTGCATAAGCAGTCTCAGCCTGTGCTGTATACAGGACTTTGACACCGGCGGGCTGGACTGCGACGCAAGCTCGGCAAGCGACGCGCCGGGATTTGCGATACGCAGCTCCGCCGTTTCAAGCAGCTTTTGCGGCAGCTCGCCGCGCCCCGGCGAGGCCAGCAGCTCCTCAATCGCGGCAATCTGCGCCGAGGAGGTTGAGGCAATGCGATCCGTATTGTAATTGTCGCAGTTCATACGGCGCGTCACCTCCGCGTTTGACTGCCGCAGAACAACCAGCTCCATAAAGCGCACGGCACAGCTCTGCGCGCCGATTGCGACAAGGAAATCCTCAATCGCGGAGCCGCTTTTGAAGTAGATGTAGTATTTGCCGCCTCGGTCGAGCCTTTTCGGCGAAAAGCCCAACTCTATAAGCAGCGACAGCGCCTCGCGCGAGATAGAAGCGTGCGTTGTGCGCAGCTCAAGGTAAATGTTTTTTTCCGGGTCGGAGATACTGCCGCCCGCTAAAAAAAATCCGCGCAAAAACGCGCGTTTTTCGTTTTCGGTCTCCAACACCGCGAGGTTTAACCGCGGCGCGGCCGTATTTTCCGCATAGCCGAACGCATCAAACACGCGCTTTATTTTGTCCCGATCCGTAATTTTCAGCGAAAATCGCTTTCCCGCCGCGACGGCAGGCTTCATCCCGTCAACCAAAAGGTCAAAGGCTAGCCTGATCAGCTCAATTGCCCGCGCAAAAACAGACTCGGAGGACGTAGAAAGCGAAATTTCGCTCCGTGAAAACCGCGCGGCAGCCAGAAAAAAGCCGTAAATCTCGGCGGCGGCGTATTTCGTCGCTGCCGCGCAAGCCTCTGACTTTGCTTTTTCGGAAAAGCTTTCCGTCATTTGGCGGCGTCTCTGTGCGCAAGGTCGCAGGTATAGCCGAGGCTTTCTATGTGCGCCGCAACAGCCCGCGCAACGGATACGCTCCTGTGGTGTCCGCCCGTGCAGCCGATAGCGACGACGAGGTAGCGTTTGCCCTCCTTGACGTAGCGAGGCAGCAAAAAGGCGAGCATTTCGCGCAGCATTTCCATGTATTTTTGCGTGTCGGCGTTTTGCATAACGTAATTGTACACCTCGTCCGACAAGCCCGTTTTCGGCCGAAGCTCCTCAACGTAATACGGGTTCGGCAAAAACCGCACGTCAAACACAAGGTCAGCCTCAATCGGCAGGCCGTACTTGTACCCGAACGAGCGCACGGAAACGCCCATAGGCGGCGTTTTGGCCGCGCCGGGGAACATTCCGCCGAGATAGCTCGCAAGTCCTCCCAGCGTCAGGTGCGTAGTGTCAATCACGGTGTCGGCCTTGCCGCGCACAGGCGCGAGACGCTCCTTTTCAAGCTGAACAGCGTCAGGCAGCCCCACAGTCGCCGTTTGCAGCGGATGGCGGCGGCGCGTCTCCTTGTAGCGCTTCACGATCGTGTCCGTATCAGCCTCGACAAACAGGATTTTGTACTTCGTCCCCGTCGTCTCAAGGCCGGACAGCGCGGCAAAAAGATCCTCCGCGCTTGACAGCGCGCGAATATCCGTAACAAGCGCGACGCGCTCGTATTTGCTCTTAACCGCGCTTTCCGTGATAAGGTCGACCAAGCGTCCCATCAGCGCAACCGGCATATTGTCTATGCAGTAAAACCCCAGATCCTCAAGGCTTGAGGCTACGTTTGACTTTCCCGCGCCGGACAGGCCGGAGATAATGACAACTTCCATTTAGCTTTCCTTTGTATGTTTTCTTGCGGCGAGGCAGTGGCTTTAACGCTGCCCTGGAATAGGCGGCTTTAAGAAAAATTTCGAGTGATTTTTGGTGCGGAGGATTCCGGCGGGTAACGTACGCTCCCGAACGGCGAGCCAATTAGCGCCGAAATTCGCTTTAACGCGCCGTTGAGCGGACAGAGCCAACAATCCCTAAGCTCTTCCGAGAATTTCGACCTCAGGCTCAAGCTCCGCGCCTGTTTTTTCCTTGACGACGCGCCTGATCTCCTCAATAAGCCGCGTCACGTCCTCAAACGTCGCGCCGCCCGTGTTCACAATAAACCCGGCGTGCTTTTCAGACACCTGCGCCCCGCCGACAGAAAAGCCCTTAAGCCCGGCCTTCTCGATAAGCTCCGAGGCGTATCCGCCCTGCGGACGCTTAAACGCGCTCCCGAAGGACGGCAGCTCCAGCGGCTGCTTTTCAGCCCTGCGGCGAAACAAATCGTCCATTTTCGCGCGGATGAAGACAGCATTTCCGGGTTGCAGCTTAAATTTTACCTCAAGTATAACAGCTCCATTATCTTGAAATATACTATGCCGGTATGAAAAGCCGCATTCCGCCGCCGGAATTTCGCGCACTATACCATCCTGCCATACGGTTACGCTCTGCACAACCTGAGAAAGCTCACCGTCATACGCGCCCGCATTCATAAAAACCGCGCCGCCAACAGAACCGGGAATGCCATAAGCAAACTCAAGCCCGGCAAGCGACGAGCGCATTAC
>JAISTA010000212.1 GCA_031272845.1 Oscillospiraceae bacterium | reverse complement strand
TCGCGGAAGTCTTCGGACTGCTCGGCATAGTTCTTGAGAAACGTCACAGCCTGCTCTCGCGTTATCAGCCCGCCGGGATCAAAGCGACCGCCGCCAACGCCGCGTGTCACGGCGGTGTTGGCCGCCCAGTATACCGCGTTTGCGTACCAGTCGCCGTCCGAAACGTCCGAAAAGTCCGAAAAGCCCGCATTTTTGCCGGTGTTCGGCCTGCCCTCAAGGCTGTACAGCACCTGCACGAACTCCGCGCGCGTCATCGTCTTAGCGGGTTGAAACGTGCCGTCCGGGTAACCGGACACGATACTGCTTTCCGCCGCCCAAACAACATACGGCGCGTACCACGCAGACGCGGACACATCTGAAAATGCGTCAATCGGATCCTCAATGACTTGCGGCCCAAACCACGCAAGAACGCCGTTTGTCAGTCCCTGCGCACACTTTTCGCGGTATTCGTCAGTTGCGAGAAGCCTGTCCTCCTTCTCGTTTGTCATATAGCCCATTTCGACGAGCACGACAGGCACAGTTGACCAGTTAAAGCCCGTAATGTCGGTTCTTGGCTGCAAGCCTCGGTTTTTCGCCCCCGTTTCCGCGACAAACTCGGCAAGAATTATCTCGGCGGCGGCCTTGCTTTGCTCGTTTATAGCGGCGGTTACGCTGTTTGCCGGAATAAGCATCCACGCTCCCTCAACTGCCGGATTTTCACTTCCGTCAGCGTGGATTTTTATCGACAAATCAACTCCCGCGTCGTTTATCAAAAGCGTTCTCTCGACATTGCTGATGTCAATATCGTTCGTGCGGCGCGTCATCACAACCTGCGCGCCGAGCGCCGTCAGCTTTTGCTCAAGCAACAGCGCAACCGCAAGGTTGACCTCGTACTCCGGCACGCGCGTAAACCGCCCCTGCGTTCCGGAGGACACCTTTGTCTTCATCACAGATGAACCCGGCGCGTTCGGCTCCGTGCCGTAGTTTCCCTTGCCCTGATGTCCAGCATCAACGCCGATTTTTATACCTGAAAGGGGCTTTTCGGCAGACTGCAAGGGCGCTTTTGCGCTTGCGGACGCTGCGGGAACAACGCTCAGCAGCAGAGCGCCAAGCAGAAACGCAGAAATAATCTTTTGGGTTAGTTTTTTCATTTACAACACCGCCTTTGTAATACAAATACGGCGTTTTGCGCACTTTGACCCGCACGCAAAACGCCGTAAATCTAATTTTCCTTACTCCTGCGCCAGTATATCCGCCGCAGCCTGCCGCGCCCACACGAGCGCGCGGCCGTGTGAGTTGCCGTTCAGAAGCAGCGGGTAATCCACTCCGTACAGTCCGCCCGCGACGTTTCCGACGGCGTACAGACCCGGAACTACGTCCTTATTATCGTCGAGTACGCGCATATCCGTGTCGGTCAGCAGTCCTCCGAACACCGTCAGCAGCGCCGGACCCCACTTTATCGCGTAGAACGGAGCCTCGCGGATCGGTGTGAGCAGCTGTGTGCGCTTGCCGTAATCGCGGTCGTCGCCCATATCGTAGTTTTCATTGTAGCGGTCAACCGTATTCCTGAGATTTTCGGCCGGAACGCCCATTTTTTCCGCAAGCTCCTCAATCGTGTCCGCCTTGAACGCAAGACCCTTCTCGACATAATTGTCAAGTGCGCGGCGCGTGTCGTTCTTCTCGTTGTCCCAGCGGTCGCCGTAAAGCGCGAGCAGCGGGTCGGTGAACTGTCCGCCCGCGAACTGCGCAAGGCGCGTCACGTCGGCGTACCAGCGGCTGTCGAACACGGAAAACGCCCAGTCGCCGTCCTTTTGCATAAGACAGCGTATCGCCTTTGCCTGAACCCACGTATCCTCATTCATAAAGCGCTTGCCCTGACGGTTAACGTGCATAAAGAAGAACGTGTACAGCGCGTATGTAATCAGGTGCAGCGACAGCGCCCACGGGGCGTTTTCGAACGCGCCGCCCGCCCAATAGCCCATCATATGCCCCTCGCCGGTGTTGGAGCCGACAGGGAACGAGCCGTTCTTTTTCGGAATGAGTCCGAGCGGGCAGAACTTTTCCAGCAGCTCCGGATTTCCGCCAATGTCGCCCGTCGCGAGGATTACCGCCTTTTTGGCGGCATACCGCACGGTTTCGCCGTCGGCATTCTCCGCGATAACGCCGGAGCAGCGTCCGTTCGCTTTCTCGATGTATTTCGCCGAGGTCTTACGGTAAAGCTTCGCGCCGTGATTGAGCGCCGTTTCCTGCAGAATCTCGCACATCAAAAGCGCGCCGCCGAATTTGTACTTGCAGCTGTCAGACCGCATAACGACGTGCGTTCCCGCGTATTCCGTGAAGTCAGGGCCGCGGTAGTTGCCGCCGTACAGCAGGCAGACGACGTTTTCGCCGCCGAGCTCCAAGAGCCAGTCGAGAGCCTCCTCCGACTTGTTCATATAAAGCCACAGCAAATCCTCATTCACGCGGCTGCCGCAAATGCGTATCCAATCGCGCGCGAACTGCTTTTTGTCGATAGAAACGCCGTTTTCGCGCATCGTCTTGCTGCCGAGCGTCGCGATGTGCGCGCCGTGGGCGACAAGGCCGCTCATTTTCTCGACCAGAATGACAGAAAGTCCAAGCTCGCCGCACCGCGCGGCCGCCGCAAGTCCGGAAATACCTCCGCCGACAATGACGACGTCCGCCTCCTCCGTACGCGCGATTTTATCCTCAGCAACGGTCTCCGGCGGCGTTTGCCACGAGTAATGCTTGCCCTCATAGCCGTTTGAGGGGTTCTCCCGCGAGTCGATTCTGAAAAAGTCGAACTTGTGCTGTTCGATTTGTCCTGCTTCCATTTAATGTTAGCTCCTGTTTGGTTAAATTATTTTAATATGTATATTATATTAGGTACGTGCGGCGTTGTCAAGGGTGGCGGCGGGACTTCGCCGGGTGGTTTACTGCTGAACATTGGTGTGTTGTTGGGTGCAAGCGGTGTCCGTGGCGTTTGGGTGGTTGTTTTGGGTTTGGCTCGGGGTTGGTGTTCTTTTATACGCAAAACTATCGGCGGGAACGAAAAGTTCTCTGTTTGGGGCAGGTTGCTGAGTTTGGAATTGGGATTTAACTTCTCTTCATGGCGAAGCAAAAGCGCCTACGCGGCGGGCGGTTACTTTTTCCGCTTCGCCGGACATCGTCCCCAAAAAGGGGCGACTTCTTTTAGAAAGAAGCAAATCTTTTTTATGCCGGGCACAGCTGATGCTGCAATGTGGTGCGTTCCCACCCAATGACTGGTGCGGTGGTCGCGGCGAATGCTTACGCACCGCCGCACGCAGGGGCGAAGCCTGTCCGGGGCTAAAGACTTAGGTAAGATGGTTGGTGTGCGCGGACTGCGGTGTGGGTGCTGACCGGAAGGACGGTGCTGCTACGATTGCTGCCGCACGTGTTGCGGGAGGTAGGTGCGTCTCCCGACGCGGCGGGTGTTGTGGTGGCGGTAGGTACGTCCTTGCGGTACAGGCGCGTCTCCCGTTGCCGCAACGTTTCCGTAGGGGACGGCGTCCTCGACGTCCTGCCCTTGGTTTGCCGCCGGATTTTGCGTCAAACGGTGTTGCCGCACGGCTTGGGCGCGGTGTGTTGCGTACGTCTTTCTCCGCGCTTTGCGCGTTGGGACATGCGGGGGTGGTGATTGGGGTGGGTTTTTCGGGCGGTGTGTGCTGTAGGGGACGGCGTCCTCGACGTCCCGCCCTTGGTTTGCCGCCGGACTTTGCGTCAAACGGGGTTACCGCACGGCTTGGGCTCGGTCGGGCGCGTTCGTCTTTCTCCGCGCTTTGCGCTTTGGGACATGCGGGGGTGGTGATTGGGGTGGGATTTCGGGCGGTTGTGTTCTGTGGAGACGCTGTTCTCAGCGTACCTTACAGAAATTACAGCACCTTCACCCTGAAAACACACTCAACCGCACAATAACCGACGAACGGCCGGGGACGATCGCCCCTCCTTCTGCCAAAACAAAAAGACCGGGGAACGCCTTCCGGTCTTTCGTTTGCAAAACAGATTCAGGCTTTTAGCCGACTTCAGTTGTTTGCAGTCTGTACAGCTCCGCGTAGCGGCCGTCACGCTCCAGCAGCTCATCGTGCGTGCCCTGCTCGATTATCCTGCCGCCTTCAAAAAACGCGATATTGTCAGCCGAAATGACGGTCGAGATTCTGTGGGCAATTGCGATAATCGTGCGCGAGCCTGTCAGCTCGTCAATTGAGCGCTGGATCATACGCTCCGTTTCCGCGTCAACCGCGCTTGTCGCCTCGTCCAGAATCAGAATCGGCGCGCGGCAGATGATCGCCCGCGCAATCGCGATACGCTGCTTTTGTCCGCCAGAGAGCTTGACTCCGCGCTCGCCCGTTACGGAATCGTAGCCGTTCGGCATTGCCTCAATATCGCGGTGAATACGCGCGATTTTGGCGGCTTCAATAATTTCCTCCAGTGGAGCCTCCGGCCGCGCAAACGCGATGTTTTCCGCGATTGATGTGTTGAACAAAAACGTGTCCTGCGGCACATAGGCAATTTGCTTGCGCAGCGACTTGAGCGTTACCGACCGCAAATCGTGTCCGTCCAGCAAAACAGCGCCCCGCGTCGGGTCGTACAGCCGGGAAATAAGGTTGACCATAGTCGTTTTGCCGACGCCCGTCGGTCCGACAAAAGCGGTGAAGCTACCGGGTTTTATGCTTATGTTAATGTCTGTGAGAATCGGCTGCGAGTCCTCATACGAAAAGCTCACGTCCCTGAACTCAATCGTGCCGGCACAGTTTTCGATCGGCTCCGATCCGTCCAGATCCTTGACTGTAATTTCCGTATCAAGCAAATCGCACACGCGCTCGGCTCCCGCAATCGCGCCCTGCGCCGGCTCCATACGCTCAGCCAGAGACATAATCGGCGCGTAAAAAAGGTTGAGGTAAAACAAAAATCCGACGATAAAAGCGGGCGAAATCTGCCCCCTGGACGACAAAAATCCGCCGAAGGACAGCACAAGAACCGTCCCCAGATTGCCGAGCAGCACGAGCGACGGCCCGTAATACGCGCCGCGGATAAGACCCTTGAGCGTTGCGTGCGTGAATTTGTGGAATTCCGTGCGCATAAACTCTTCCTCGCGCTTTTCCTGCCCGAACGCGCGGATTTCGCGAATGCCGTCAAAGCTGTCGTGCAGGCGGGTGTTTATGTCGCCGAGCACAATCTGCCTTTCGCGGAAAATTGGCCGTATTTTCTTGACAAAAACAAGGCTTGAGATAATCAGCAGAGGTATCGGAATACACGTGATCGCGGCAAGCGCGGGGTTCATCGTGAACAAAATCACGGTCACGCCGACAAGCGTCAGCACGTCTGACACGGTGTTCGGGATTATGTGCGCGTAAAGCTCCTCCAGCGTGCCGGTATCGGTCACGATACGGCTCATCAGGTCGCCGGTGTGCGCCTGCGAGAAATACGCCGTTGAAAACGACTGAATTTTTCCGTACACCTTAACGCGCACGTTTTCGACTATGTTCCACGCCGCCTTGTGCGCGACAATGTTGTTTACGGCGCGCATAAGCTGCGCGGCGGCGTAAACCGCAAGCAGCAGCACGGACATTTTGATGA
>JAISTA010000169.1 GCA_031272845.1 Oscillospiraceae bacterium | reverse complement strand
ATAGCGCCGATTGTGTGCCTGCCAAACAGGGTTGTGATTCGAATGACAGAAAGCGGCGGCTACGACGGCATTATCAGATGAAGCGCGGCAGTAAAAACCGAATCACCGCGAGACTGCTTGCCGTATGCGCGCTTTTTGCGGCGGCCGCAGCTATACTCTCGGTTACTGAGAGCGCTATTCCTCAGCTTCTGCCTGTGCCTGGAGCAAAGCTCGGACTGGCAAACGCCGTAACGGTGTTTTGCCTGTACCGCTTGCCTAAGGCGCGGTGGGCGGCGCTGGTTCTTGCCGTGCGAATAGCGCTCGGCGGACTTTACACGGGGCCGTTTCCTATGCTGTATTCAGCTGTCGGCGGGTTCGCGGCGTTTTTCACAGAGCTGATGCTGAAGCGCGCGGTGCGGTCAGACCTTCGGCTTATCTTTCTTGTTTCGGCAATCGGCGGCGCGGCGCATAACGCCGTATCGCTCGCTTTCGCGTCTGGAGTT
This sequence comes from Oscillospiraceae bacterium, assembly GCA_031272845.1. Lineage (GTDB taxonomy): Bacteria > Bacillota > Clostridia > Oscillospirales > Oscillospiraceae > JAIRRO01. Next base: position 6,824 of record JAISTA010000169.1, on the reverse strand, counting down.
GCCCGCTCGGGCTCACTCTTTTACTATCTGCCGTGGCTGCTCGCAATAGGAATCGCGTCAGGCGCTGCTATCGGGCTGCTGGTGGAGCTGGTTATCAGAAGGCTGCCGCCGAAGCTTAAAAACTAACGCATGTCGGTCGCGGCCTGCGAAAATCACAATTTGCGGGCCGCACATTGTCCGCCGCACAAAAAGCAATAAGGGCGTTACTATGAAAAATAAAGCTTTCAAATTAATATTTCTTGTCTTAATGGCTTCAGCGCTTGTTTTTTCTCTGTTTGCCCTAGCCGGAAGCGCGGAGCAGCCCGACGCGGCCGATATTGCCGACCAGGATACCGTACTCGCGTCCCTTGAAGAGCCGTTTATCACGCAGGACGGCTTGCCGACAGGCGACCTGCCCCCGCTCATCGCAATCGACCTTCCGGAGAGCGAAACGCCGCCGGCTCCCTCGCCGTCCAAGTCGCTTAACTCCGCTGCGGATCCGCTCCCCGGCGGACAGCGCCTCGGCTACAACTATCTCGTAAGCTCAGGCGCCAACAGCGCGCGCTATAAAGAGGTTTACAAGCAGCTTTTAGCTTACTGCGAGAACTTGATTTCAAGCACCGCCTCCGTCGAGTACAGGTCGGACTATTCATCAATCTACAAGTCCTACGGCTATGCCGAAAACATCGGCGTACTCGGCAGCGTCAATTTCGGCACCGGCAACGCGCTTTCGTCAAATGACCTTGACCTGGTGTGGGAGCTGTTTTTCCTTGACAATCCGCAGTATTTCTTTGTTGCTCCGTGGTTTTACGGACGTATATCTACAACAGGCGTCAGCGGTTATACGGGCGTAACCCCGTTTATCCCGGAGGAATACTTCAGCGCAAAGCAGCGCAAGGACGCGCTGACAAATCTCGAAAACCGCTTTCAGGAATACGCGGCTTATGTAAAGGCCGGAAACTCCTCTGAGTCTCCGGTTGTCATCGCCCGTCTCGTGCACGACAAGATAATTGCGGAGCGCGACTACGCGTATTACCTTAGCAAGCCGGATGTGCACCATTACGCGCACACAATTGCCGGAGTTATTGACCTTAACACGCTCGGCCCCGTTTGCGAGAGCTACTCAAAGGCGTATTCATATTTTCTGACAAGGCTCGGCGTTCCAAACACCGTGCAGGTCGGTATCGGCGGAGGCGGAGGCCACGCCTGGAACACTGTTGAGCTAGGTGGCCTGTCGTACTATGTAGACACCACGTGGGACGACCGGGACGTAACAAATACCGACGTCGGCAACAGAAGAAACGGTATTTCTCTGGACTTTTTCCTTGTCGGCACAAGCTCGGGCTGGTTTACAAGCACACATACGGCGGCTGACCTTAACCCGAATACACATCAGTATGCCGGCGGCCAACAGGCGGACTGGTACAATATTGTGCCGTCGAACCTTGCCGGCCCTCTGTACGCGCTGCCCGCGCCGGGCTACGTTTATTTGTCGGACGCGCTTACCTACTCCAACCGCGCAGCGCCGCAGGTACGCTTGTCATATTCGGATACAGACTCGCGGCCGACCGGCTCTGTTATCCACAACCTCGGCCAGTTTTCAATCCCCGAGGGCGCTGACCCCGGAAGCGTTGTTCCGTATCTGTACAGATGGACCGATTCAGGCTACAGCGGCACAAAATACACGCGCGGAACCGACTATACCGTAAGACCCGTTCTGTATGAAACGCTGCCAAACGGCTACAGCCGCTACCGCCTGTGGATAGACGGCAAGGGCGGCACCGTTCGCGGAACCGACTTTTTCTTTGCCGATATTAAGTTCATTACGCCAAAGGCCTTTGCAAGCACCGGAATCGCCGGCACGCAGGGTCAGGCGCTCGGCACAACAACAATTACGCTCACTTTGGACAACGCGACGCTGAAGCCGGCCGGCTTTTCAAACGTAAACGCGGCCTCTTGGTTCAGCTTTGCAAAGCCCGGCGGGCTGTGCGGACTTACGGTTCGCGCAACGGCCAACATCGGCTCTAACACCATCACAATCACGGTAACCGGCACGCCGAACACCTATAACGCGGAGTATTTCACAATATCAGTACCCGGCCAGTATTTGGCAGACGGTATTGCGGCGCTAACGCCTAAATCCGGCTCCGGAGCGGCCTATATCGCGATTGGCACAAGCGCAAATCAACTGCTGCCCGCCGTGCGCGTGCTGGACCTGTCCTCGACAAACGTGACAGACCTTGATTTTCTGGCGAGCTACAAGGATTTAGAGGAGCTGTACGTTAAGGGCGATAAGCTCACGGACATTTCCGGGATTATCCACCTGAAAAACCTGCGTGTTCTCTCCCTGCCGAATGCCCTGCGGTCAAACGCGGAGGCGGCGCTTTGGGTCAGTCTCCTGCCGCCTGGCACAACGGTTCAGTGGCAGTAAGCTACCTAATAACAACCGGAAACCTAAATGATAGAATTTGATAACTACAAAGTAAAACTGAATACGCTGCCGCCGATTCTCGAAACGCTTCGCGGGGCGCTCAAGCTTGACGAGGCGGAGGCGGAGCTTGCACAGCTCCAGCATCAGACGGAAGCGGAGGGCTTTTGGTCGGATCTCGACAATTCGCAGACAGTCCTGAAAAGAGTAAAGCAGCTTCAAAGCAAGGCGGACAGCTATAAAAAGCTCTCCAACCGTTTTCTTGACCTGCAGGCGCTGATCGAAATGGCGCAGGAGGAGGACGATGAAGCGCTTCTGCCTGAGATCGAAGCGGAATTTGCGGAATTTACCGCAGCGCTGGAGGCCTCGCGCCTGACGACGCTGCTGTCCGGCGAATACGACAACTGCCCCGCGATCGTCTCGTTTCACGCGGGAGCCGGCGGCACGGAAGCGTGCGACTGGGCTGAAATGCTCTACCGAATGTATATGCGCTGGGCGGAAAAGCACGGCTTTTCCGTCACGGTACTGGACTATCTCGACGGCGAGGAGGCCGGGCTGAAAAACTCCTCAATCCACAACGACGGCGAAAACGCCTACGGCTACCTGAAAAGCGAGGGCGGCGTTCACAGGCTCGTGCGAATCTCCCCGTTTGACTCGTCGGGGCGGCGGCACACATCCTTTGCGGCAATCGAGGTCTCCCCTGTAATCTCAGACGACGCGGAGATTGACATTCGCCCCGAGGACTTGAAGGTGGATACATACCGCTCGTCCGGTGCGGGCGGCCAGCACGTAAACAAAACAGAAAGCGCAATCCGCATAACGCACCTACCGACGGGAATTGTCGTCGCCTGTCAGCTGGAGCGCAGTCAGCACCAAAACCGCGAGGTCGCGATGCGTATGCTTCGCAGTAAGCTGATTGAGATAAAAGAGCGCGAGCATTTGGACAAGATAAGCGACATCAAGGGCGAACAGATGAAAATCCAGTGGGGCTCGCAGATACGCTCCTATGTTTTTATGCCGTACACGCTTGCAAAGGATCACAGAACAGGCTTTGAAAGCGGCAACATAACAGCTGTTATGGACGGCGAAATTGACGGATTTATCAACGCGTTTTTGTCGTTCAAGGCAGAGAATTAGAGCGAAGCTCATATACTGCATACATAAGAAAGGGTAAGATGATAGAATCAAGCAAAAACGGAAAAGTAATCGCGGTCGTGTCCGGCAAGGGCGGCGTCGGCAAGACCTCGCTTGTCGCCTGCATGGCCTCGTGCTTTGCCGCGCAGGGCTTTCGTACGCTCGCTGTGGATTGCGACTACGGCCTGTTTAATCTAGACGTTCCGCTCGGAATGTCAAACTACACGCTGTCGGACTTTGGAGACACGCTTGAGGCCGAGGACAAGGGCTCCGCGATAGATGAAGCGGCGCGTGAGCACCCGCAGATTCCGGGACTTTTTTTCCTGTCCGCACCGGACGTTCCCGGAAGCAAGATAAAAGACGAGCAGATGCACGCGTTTCTTGAAGCGGCGCGTGAGCGGTTTTCGTATATCCTTTTGGACTGCCCCGCCGGGATCGGCAGCGGCTTCAAGGTTTCGGCGCGTTATGCAGACGTTATTTTGATAAACGCAACGCCGGATACGGCCTCCGCGCGGGACGCTTCGCGCGTATTTTTCGAGATAAAAAAATATTTTGAGCACGAACCCGAAACACGCCTTGTCCTGAACCGCGCGTCCGACCTGAAGCACGCAACGCGCATCGCCGATTCGTTCATAGACAACATCGGAGCAAAGCTGATCGGACTTATCCGGGAGGACAAAATGGTCAGCATAGCGGCTGAAGAGGGCGTGCCGCTTGTGCTTGCCGAATGCCGCGGCGCGGCGATGGATATGCTGAAAATAACGCTCCGGCTTCAGGGAATAAATGTGCCGCTGTAGCGAGCCGCACCGTCTTTTTGGAGGATTAGCTGTGCAGACAGTCACAGACTCCATCGACGGGGATTCGCGGACACTCGGCACGCTGTCTCATGACAGCCGCGAGAATTACTTGAAGCTTGCGCTTGAAACGGCTGTAAGACTATAAGAGCCTGTATTCTAAGCCAGAGAAAATATAAAGGGTATAAACCAATGAACATCGCGCTTATTGCAAATGACAAAAGAAAAGAGCTTCTCGTGCAGTTCTGCACCGCGTATTCGGGCATTCTCCGGGTGCACAGCCTGTGTGCGACAAACTCAACGGGCAAGCTCATCGCCGAGGCGGCAAAGCTGCCGATTACGCTGTATCCGTCCGGGAATCAGGGCGGCGTTCAGCGCATTGCCGCACGCGTTGCGTATAATGAGATTGATATGCTGCTGTATTTCCGCGACCCGCAGGGCTTATCCGACGACGACGATTTTGACTCCATAACCCGCATGTGCGACAGCTTTAATATCCCCTTCGCGACGAATATCGCGACGGCGGAGGTGCTGATTCAGGGACTGCGGCGCGGCGACCTCGGCTGGCGCGACATCGTAAACCCGATGTCCGCAAAGCCGGCTATCGGGTAAGCGCGAAAATGAGGACGCGGCCGGCTACAGGCACGGCAATGAGTATTGGGGAAAAGAGCTTATGTCCGAGGCGGTAATTGAAATTCTGTGGCACGTCTTTTGCGCGCCGGAGCTTTACAGAATATGGCGGGATATTTCTACGGCGACGACAAAGAGCGCCGTATGCGGGAAAATTGCGGCTTTACATATGTGTCACCGACGATAACATGTATATAGAGCAGTTGGCTGCAGAGAAAGTACCGAACTTTACGGCAAGCGAAAATTCGCAATAATATAGATGTCGTTTTTATCTTGGTAATTAAGTTGAGGTTTAAAAAAATGCTAAAAGAATCCAAATTTAACGTATGCATAACTTCATCCAATGAATTTTGCATTGCCAACACGCTCACAGGCGCCGTGGTTAAAATAGACAAACGCATATTTGATAGTATTAAGAAAAACGACTTTGCCGAAATATCTGTGTCTGAATTTAATACACTACAAAACGAAGGATTTTTGATTGACGCTGATCTTGATGAAATCGCTCTTTTGCGGCACTCATATACTAACTGCAAAGCGGATAAAACGATATCACATATAACTATTTGTACTACATTAGAGTGCAATTTCGCTTGTCCTTATTGTTATGAAACTCGTAAACTTGGCAGTATGGACATTGACGTTCAAGACAATGTAATTAGTTTTATTGAATCGATTTTGAACGATGGTGTAAAAAAAATAGCAGTTACTTGGTATGGTGGGGAACCATTATTATACCCAACTATTGTTTTAAGCCTTTCCTTGAGAATACGAAATATCTGTGAAATATTTCAAGCTGAATATAGTTGTACAATGATTACAAATGGATATTTAATAAACGAAAATGTTATTGAGCTTTTTGAAGAAATTGGTTTATCTGCTGTTCAAATAACTATTGACGGCGATAAAAACATACATAATAGTCGTCGCAAATTGACAAATGGAGAGGGGACATTCGATACAATTATTAATAATGTTAAGCTAATTCCCAATTCAATTTCCGTAATTATACGCGTAAACATTGATCGTTCTAATCAAGAAGCCTTTTATTTTGTTAATCATTTGTTTGAAAATCAACAAAATATATACACCTATCCGGCATCTGTAACAATAGAAAAAACTCAATCAGAACATCAAAGATGCATTTGTTTCTCGCACGAAGACTATCATGAGTTTTATGGAAAATCTGGGCATTTTGATATGTTATCAAATATAGCAGAAAAAATGATTGGAGTTGGCGTTTTCAGCTGTTCTGCAGAGAGCAAGTATGGTTTTGTTATTGATCCACGAGGATATGTTTATAAATGCATAAACGACATAAGCAACCCCAAATTTGCAATAAATCGCCTTTCCGGAGCGCCTATTTCTAAAATTACCGCTGTTTCAAAATATCTTGGACGTGACCCTTTTACCGAAGTAGAATGTAGTAACTGTGCGTATTTACCCGTCTGCTATGGTGGGTGCGTTTGGGCATATCTTGACAAAGGCACTCACTCATGTCGACCTGAGAAATTTTTGTTTGAAAAAATAATCAGGAATAAATATTTAAAAGGAGGCGAAACATATGGAAACATTGCAACTGGCGATATTAAAACATGAAGATTATGCGGTATGTAATACAGCAAAAGATAACAAACCATGTAATCAGCGCGACTTACCATGTACACAAAACAAACGGTAACAGTATGTTCTGCTCCGCCAACAAAAAAGGCGGTGAGCTTTAAAAGCTCACCGCCTCAGGCTGAAGACAAACCTCATTCAGGCAACAGCCGGAGGAGGTTTTTCTTCTATCTGAACGGCGTTGCAATGTAAAGCCGCTTGTTTGATTTTGCAGGCGCGTTGCCCCGCGCGCGAGGTGT
>JAISTA010000162.1 GCA_031272845.1 Oscillospiraceae bacterium | reverse complement strand
ACAATCCGCTCCGCAAGCGGCAAAAGAAACCGCGCGTGTTCGGTGAGCACAAGCTCCTTTGCGGAGCGCTCGAAAAGCTTGCAGGAAAGCTCCTCCTCAAGCCTGTGTATGGCCATGCTAATGCCCAGAGCCGAAACAAAGCAGGCCTTGGCCGCCTTTGTAAAGCTGTGAAGCATACACACCCTGTGAAAATATCGCAGCTGTTGAATTTCCATAGTAGTTCTCCCGGCGGGATGTATTTGTTGAGTTTGTGTCACGCTTTGACTATACAAATTAAAGAAAATTTTTCTATAAATCGCACAAAAAGTGCTTGACAAACGTTTCGGAATATGGTATCCTTTTATAAGTAGGGGATCTCGTAAAGGGGATCCTTTTGTGTTTTTTCTCCTTCAAATAAACGCCAGGAGAAGACAAATGAAAAAAATCAGACGCACGTTAGTATCGTTGACGCTGTTTCTCGCGATTGTCGCGGGAACGGCGGCAGGCACAGAAACCGCAACTTTTGCTGCAAGCAATCAAAGCAAATCGAAGACCACGCCAAGAAGCGGACAGGCGTACACGTTTGACCATTCGGATACATACACGTCATATAACGGCTCGTACACAAACTACAAGGTTGATGGTGTATATTACGGAAACAACGTAAATATGTCGCCGTGGTATGCGAAAACCGCCACGTACTATCACAGTCAGGGTAGCGCAGATCTTTCATATTCTGTAAGCGTGTCCACCACCTATACGTTTAGCGCTTCGGCGGACATCGGCGGCAAAACACCGGGCTCACTTGGGTTTTCGCGTTCGTCCACTTCTTCGAACACAGTAACTTCAACTATTCCTTCAACGGGGAGCTATTACACCACAGGAAATTATGCTTTTGCGGTAAAATTCAGAATGGTAGATGTCAAAACCGTGGTTGATAACTATGTTTACTATAACGGAAACATTAACTCGCATACAACGAAAACATATTACGGGACCGTTTTGGATACAAAAGGCCGTTTTGGCGGCAACACTAACCCGCGATTGTATAAATGGATTAAGACCGCTGACATCGGAACAACTGATTACAGCTATTAATAATCAAATCTCTTCCGCTCCGCGCCGTTTTCAGATAAACGGCGCGGAAGCGGCAATTGGAGGGCAATCTATGTTCAGAAAAACAGACACACACACGACCAAGCTAAGCAAAAAAATAAAATTAATTGGTTTGTCAGTAGCTGTTGTGCTCCTGGTACTTGTAGCCGTTACTTTTCTGCGGTTTCCTCAATTTACGTACTACTCAAAGCCGTATGATGTGTATGTTGTTAAAGGGAGCAGTTTACCCTACAACCAATTGGTTATATCACGTATTTCAAATGAGAAGAGCGAGCTTGCCTACGGACAGTATGTTGTGGGAACAGATATTGCGCTTACCGGTGAAAATGTTGAACAGCTAAAAGGCACGACGGTTGACGTTGCCCAAACGCAAATAAAAGCAGTATACGAAAAAGATTTTTACCGCAATATCGCTATGTCTGAAAAATTTGCGTACAATGACGGAAAAACACTTTCGGAACCTGATTTGGGCTTCTTTGAAGAACTCCGCGCGCGCTGGTTGCTTATGCCGTATGTAAACAACGGCTGGGTTGTATCATTGTCCATGAATATTCACGGTGGAAACGTTTCAGATAACATTAGAATTGACACGCTGACCATCAGCGATGTCAATTTTGAGTTTGAGGATTTTAATATAATTGCCCTCGACCTGCCCGACCCCGAAAAGGGAGATGAGCTTGCAAAACCGCATATTAATTCATACCACCCGTTAGAAACGTTGTCGCAGGCGTCATACATTGAAACCGTATTTACGCCGGAGGTTCCTATAGAAAAGGCTGAACTGTTCCCGATAGATCCTAATTACACCCTGATAACAAATGAAAATGTCCAAAAATACACCGATAAATTCGGACTGCCGCAGGATTACCTGCTTCAGTCAATGAAAACGCTCGGCGGCACGCGCTTTCCCGCAGGCGAAACCGCGTATATTTCGGCTAATCTTGTTATGGACGGTATGCCGTACAAGGAATTTGCGCTGTACGATTCTGTTTGCATACCGTTCGGCGTCGCGCTGTATTTAGAGGACGGTTCTGTCGAATATTATTACGATATGCTTTCTGAATATGTCGCGCCGGAGAGACTGCTGTTCCGGATATACCATAATTTGCTCGGCTGAGCTTGCCTTTGATGTTTTGCGCTTCAAATCACGGTTTGTTTATTTACACATAGCCCCTGTGTTGCTATAATGGGTTCAATCGTATATGGTGCTATGCGCTATAATATCAGTAATCTGTGAATTTGTCAAACAAAATATCATTTTTCAGGAAGCACATTATGTATATTCAAAAGTATCCGAATCTGTTTAAGCCGCTAAAGCTGCGCGGGCTTATTATCCGCAACCGGCTGATGTCTGCGCCGAATATGCTTTTCCGCACGATAGACGGCCGGCCGGACGAGTATTATGTCTCGTACATTGAGCATAAGGCGCGCGGCGGGGCCGGGATCGTCTCGCTCGGCGAGGCAAACGTCGCGGACGGCGGCAACCATACCCCCGGCATGGAAACGACGCAGGAAAACATGGCGATCTACGCCGAAATGGCGCGCGCGGTGCACGAGCACGGCGGCGCGGCTGCGGTTGAGCTGACGCACGGCGGTCACAGCATTAAGCCGCAGTTTAATAACGACCCGAGCAAGTTTTTCGGCCCTGTGGACTTTGTCAATATGCACGGCGCGCAGATTCACGCGATGACCGAGGCCGATATGGAGTACGTCATCCGGGGCTACAGCGACACTGCCGCGTATTATCAGGCGTGCGGATTTGACATTTTGCACATACATTCCGGACACGCGTGGCTGCTTGAGCAGTTTCTCTCGCCCGTCGTCAACAAACGCACGGACAACTACGGCGGCAGCTTAGAGAACAGAATGCGCTTTCCGATACGCGTGCTTGAGGAAATCCGCCGGCGCGTCGGCCCGCAGCAGGTCGTTACGATCCGCATTTCAGGCTCAGAGCGCACGCCGGACGGCTTTACGCCGGAGGATATGGCGATTTATCTGGTAAAGGCGCAGGAATACGTCGATATGGTCGAGGTCAGCTCGGAGCATATGCCCTACACCTTCGGCCCCACGTTCATGCCGCACGGCCAAAACGTCGAGCTTGCCGAAAGAATCAAGAAAACAGGCCTTGTGCGCATCCCTGTGTTCGCTATCGGCTCAATTGTTTCGCCGGAGCAGGCGGAGGAGATTATCGCCTCCGGACGCGCGGACGGCGTTGCGATGTCCCGCGCGCTTATCGCGGACCCGTACCTGCCGAAAAAGGCAATGGACGCGCGCGAGGACGAAATCCGCCCGTGCCTGCGCTGCCTGAACTGTACTGACAGCGACAATATGTACCGCCACTTTGTATGCAGCGTAAACCCTCTAACGGCGCACGAAATGCGTCTCGGCTTCGGCGAGGATATCGGTACAGCCGCGCACAAGAAAAAGGTGCTCGTTGTCGGAGGCGGCCCGGCCGGACTTCAGGCGGCGATCACGGCGCACGAGCGCGGACATGAGGTTGTGCTGTGCGAGGCGACGGATTCGCTCGGCGGAATGCTCCGCTTTACGGACAACGACACGGTAAAGCTTGACCTGCGGCGCTTTAAGAATTACCTTGTAAACAAGGCAAAAAGCAGCGGAATACATATCCTGTTGAATACAGAATGCTCGCAGGAGCTCGTGGACAGCGTCCGGCCGGACAATATAATCGTCGCGACAGGCGCTGAGCCCGTTGTGCCGACCGGGATTTCCGGCTTTGAAAACGCGCGTCACGCGACGGCGATTTATTTTGACCCAAGCTTTACGCCGGCAAACGATATTGTAATCGTCGGCGGCGGACTTATCGGCGTTGAGGCCGCAATGCACCTTGCGCGTCTCGGCAAAAAAATTACAATCCTCGAGATGGCGGACGAGATTGCGCGGGACGCAAAGGCCGTCTACAAAATCAGCCTGCTGATGCAGCTGCATGACTCAAAGGACATAACCGTTGTGACAAACGCCGCTGTTACGGAGATACAAAAGGACGGCGTTGTTTATGAAAAGGACGGCAAGTCCGTAAAGGCCGCCGGCGGCACAGTGCTTTACGCCGTCGGTATGCGCTCAAACGAAACGCCTTATTTTGACCTGTACGACAAAGCGCCCTATGTCAATATAATCGGCGACGCGAAAAAGGTTGGCAAGGTGGACGGCGCAATTCACGGGGGATTTTTCGCCGGGATCGACGTGGGGGCGGTTTAGGCGGAAAAGCTGATTGTTGTTTCAGGAAAAGACCCGGGAGGCGTGTATGCGTCCCCCGGTCTTTTTTGCTTTGCGGCGGAGTGCAGCAGCCCCCCACCCGCACTCACCCAAAACAAAAAAAGCGGCCTCCGCCACTCCCCACAACGCCCCTATTGCCTGTCCGTCTCTGCTAAACATCCCCAAACTGCGGCTCGTACAGCTTTGACGGCAGCATGTTTGAATACTCAACAAGCGCCCATCCTACACGGGCACTTCTTCCGTTTTGGGCGGGCGGAGTTCTTAATAGGCGTGCCGCGTCCTCAGACGGCTTGGGCAGCTTTACGGCAACTGAAACCGTCCCGTTTGCGGAGCTCTCAACAAAAACGGCTCCGCCCTGCGCGCGCGCCGCCTTTTGAATATAGGTCATCCCAAAGCCGGAGGAGGCTGCGCTTTCGACAGAATTCGGCCGCAAAAATGAATCCCAAACGTCCAGCGAAACAGAGCCTGCCGCCAAGCTGTTTGTGCTTGTCAGCAGAACATAATAGCTGTCGTCCCGGTCGGTTATCTCAAGGCGCAGGCGCGAGTCGCCGCTTGCGTGCTTTATCGCGTTGCCGAGCATTGAAAACAGCATTTTATCCAAAACCTCGCGGTTTCCGTAAACAAAGCACCTCTCGTCCACAGTCTTAAACTCAAATTTATACTGCCCGTCAAAAATCGCCTCCGTTATCTCGACCGCCGAGCGGCAAACCTCAACAATGTCCGTCGGCGACGCTTCCATGCCGGAAAGCTGAGACATCGACTGCAAATGCCCCGCAATTCGCTTTAATTGCGCCACGGATTGCACCAAATGCCCGCCGTATTTTTGCAGCCGGCTGTCTTCAGACGTTTTTTCGCTGCTTAAAACAAGCGAGGACACTATATTCAGCACAGAAAGCGGCTCGACCATAATCTTGCCGATTGAGGAATACACTCCGTCCAGCTTGTCGCTTTCGGGCGACAGAACGAAGACAAAACCGCCGTTTGCAGCCGTGAGCGCAACAAAATAGTGCTCGCCAGCAACGGTCGCCTCAGCTGCAAGCGTGCCGGAGGTGTACTGAGAAAAGAGCGCCAGCAGCTCAGACGGCAGCGCGTCCGCTTCTGATATGTTCATCAGCTGCGCGCGTGCGTTTACAAACGTTACGATGCCATTCTTATCCGTCTCAATAACCGGCTGCGATATTGAGTTGTAAATCGACTTTTGTGAAGCTTCCATACTTGTATATTAGCACAAACCCTTGAGTAAAATCTGCTATTATCTGCCGTAATAGCTGCGCGTAAAAACACGCGTACTTCGGCCGTTTCGGAATCCCAAACGGGGGGGGAAAAGGTTACCATATTTTCAATTCCTTAACGCGTGTATAGGCGCCGGAATCCTGCCGCCTCTTGCAATAAACGCGTCTGAATTGCCCTTTGAAACAGGCATAATCGGCGCGTAGCCGAGCAGTCCGCCGAAATCGACGGTATCGCCGACAACGCCGCCCGGAACGGGAATTATGCGCACGGCGGTTGTTTTGCCGTTTATAACGCCGATTGCCGCCTCGTCCGCGATTATCGCGGCGATAGTTTCTGCGGAGGTGTCTCCCGGGACCGCGATCATATCAAGGCCGACGGAGCAGACGCAGGTCATCGCCTCAAGCTTTTCGAGCGTCAGCGTTCCGTTTTGCACGGCGCGGATCATTCCCGCGTCCTCAGACACCGGGATGAACGCCCCGGACAGGCCGCCCACGTGGCTCGACGCCATAACGCCGCCTTTTTTGACCGCGTCGTTCAGCATAGCAAGCGCCGCCGTCGTTCCGTGCGCGCCTGCTGAGGACACGCCGATTTCCTCGAGTATATCCGCAACTGAGTCGCCCGGCGCGGGAGTCGGCGCAAGCGACAAATCGACAATTCCGAACGGAACGCCAAGCCTGCGCGAGGCCTCCTGCGCGGCAAGCTGACCCATACGGGTCACGCGAAAGGCTGTTTTCTTGATTGTCTCGGCCACAACGTCAAACGGCTCGCCGCGCACGGCCGCCAGCGCCGTTTTAACAACGCCGGGTCCCGAAACGCCGACGTTTATAACGCAGTCCGGCTCGCCCGCTCCGTGAAAAGCGCCGGCCATAAACGGGTTATCCTCAACCGCGTTTGCGAAAACAACAAGCTTGCAGCAGCCAAAGCCCTTTGTTTCTGCTGTTAATTCGGCGGTTTTCTTGATTACAGCGCCCATATCGCGCACGGCGTTCATATTAATTCCGGCCTTTGTCGTCGCAATATTTACGGATGAGCAGACACGCTCAGTTGTCGCCAAAGCCTCCGGAATTGAGCTTATGAGCTTAATATCCCCTGAGGTCTGGCCTTTATGTACAAGAGCCGAAAAACCGCCGATGAAATTTATGCCTGTGGTTTTTGCCGCACGATCAAGCGCCTCGGCAAAAATTACATAGTCGTCTGTGTCCGTCGAGCCTGCAATCAGGGCAATCGGCGAGACTGAAACGCGCTTGTTGACGATTGGAATGCCGTATTCGCGCTCAATGTCCTCGCCGACAGCAACAAGCTTTTCCGCCTTTTTCGTGATTTTGTCGTATATTCGGGCGGCGCAGACCTTTGCGCTGTCAGACACGCAGTCAAACAGCGAGATTCCCATTGTTATTGTGCGGATGTCGAGGTTTTGGTTCTCGATCATTTCGTTTGTTGCGAGGATTCGGTTTAGGTTTATCATTGGGTTGGCCTTGTTTTTTCTATTTAGCTGGGGGGCTTGACGTGGGGTTCTGCTTATTTTCCCGCGAGTGCTTGCCGGGTTTAGGTTTTTACTTGCGGCGAAGTACAGTGTTCTTTGCGATGGAAATCTATCGGCGGGAACGAAAAGTTCTCTGTTTGTGGCGGGGTGCGGTGTTTGAAATTGGGACTCTGCTGTTCTTCGGTTCAC
>JAISTA010000055.1 GCA_031272845.1 Oscillospiraceae bacterium | reverse complement strand
TAATAAAATAAAAACAAAATACAATGGTGTTATTATGTCAAACAAAGACGCGCTCACAAAAAAATATGTCCGCACCGGAGATGAATGCATTGTTCCCGCCGCGAAAAATCCCGCCTACGCTTCCAGGTTCGACAGCGTGCAGCTGCAGTCCGAGCCGGACTTCGGCGACCTCGGCGTTGTTATCGACTGGCAGTACATTTCGTCAGAAGCCGTCGTCGTTCCGTTCCAAAAAGCAGACTGCGAGCATTATATAACAGTAATCGGCGGCGATTTCCAAAATCAGCTTGAGCTGACCGGTGAGATTGAATTCACAATCGGCCTGTCGCCTGACGAGCTGCACTCCGTAAAGTTCAACGCTGCGGCGACAATGCACGTGCAAAAGGGCGTTTACTATGCCGTACGCCTTGTAAAGCTGAGAAATCCCGACCTTCCGCCGATTTTCAACGACTGCGCGTTTGTAAAGTACGGCGGCAGCGCCGTTGACCCGCAGAGGTTCGAGTGGCTCAAGAGCTTTTCTTACGGCGACGCGGTGTGGAACCGCTTCCACCCGCACCCGGAGGTCGTGCTCAGCTCAACGATGACGCTAAGCCGCTCCTTTGAGAACGCCGCGCCTATGCGCCGCTGCTGGATGCCCATTTCAGAGCCGTTTTCAATGGAAATCAAGTCGCACTATCATGAGTTTGACCAGTATCTCGAGTTCCACGGCACAGACCCGAAAAACCCAAAGTCCCTCGGCGGCACGATCGAGTTCACAATCGGCGACACGGAGGATACGATGGAGAAATTCACCGTAACGGAGGCGACGCAGTTCCTCGTAAAGCGCAAGCTGTATCATTCGCCCCTCGTTTTCGCAAAGGTAGACGATCCCGCAAAGCCGATTCTCATGAGTGAGATAAGCTTTGCCTCAAGCTATGACCGCAGCGCGGAAATCGGAGCGGAGGGTCAGCTTTCAGAGTATGAGCTTTTCGCCGAGAAGATGAAGAAAGAAGGACTGCGCTGATTCGTATCGAATTAGATGTCTCTTGACTCGTATTACGCGCCCATAGGACGCGGGGAATCACAGCTGACAGAAAAGCGATCGCGCTTTCTGGGCTTTTGCCTGCCCGCATCGTCAGAGGACGAGGCTAAAGCGCAAATCGCCGAAACCCGCGCGAAATTTTCCGACGCGCGGCACGTCGTCTGGGCGTATATCCTGCCGGACGGCACCTCGCGCGCGTCGGACGACGGCGAGCCGCAGGGAACGGCGGGAGCTCCGCTCTCAGAGCAGCTGCGCCGCGCGGAGCTGCGGGGCGCAATCGTGCTTGTCGTGCGGTACTTCGGCGGAATTCTGCTCGGCCCCGGCGGACTGCGCCGCGCGTATTCCGAGGCTGCCGCGTCAGCCGTTGAAGACGCGCCTAAGCAGACCGTAAGGCAGATGGCGCAATACAGCGTCAGCGTGCCGTACAGCGCGCAGGCTCTCATAAAAAACGCGGTTTTGTCGCACGGCGGAACAGTCTCCGCCTGCGATTACGGCGAGAACGTTAAAATAGCGGCGCTGTTTTCGGAAGAGAACCCCGAAGGGTTTCTCGCCGCCGTGCGCGACGCGACAAACGGCGCGAGCGAGGCCGTGTTTTGCGGAATCAGCGCGGTTTCAGAAGCTTGATTATCACCCCATTGGAGGAAAATATAAATGTCACACAAAGTAACAATTGAAGGCTCGGGCAAGCACTGCCACGTAACGCGAGAGACGCTTGACGTGCTCTTCGGCAAGGGCTTCGAGCTTGAGGTCAAGAAAATGCTGAGCCAGCCGGGTCAGTTCGCGACGCCGCAAAAGGTGACGGTCGTCGGCCCAAAAGGCAAAACCACGCTGTCTATTATCGGGCCCTGCCGCAAGGCGGATCAGATTGAGCTGTCTCTGACAGACGCGCGCGCGCTGGGGCTTGACTGTCCGATACGCGAGTCTGGCGACCTTGCCGGAAGCCCCGGCGTAACCCTGATCGGAGACGCAGGAGAGGTCACCACCAAGGAGGGCGCGATCATCGCAAAGCGCCACCTGCACATAACGCCGGAGGACGCGGCAAGCTTCGGCATTAAAGACAAGCAGAACATAAAGCTCCGCGTCGGCGGAGAGCGAGGACTCATTTTCGACGAGGTAGTCGCGCGTGTGTCGCCCGACTACGCGACGTATGTGCACATCGACTATGACGAGATGAACGCAGCCGCCCTTTCGGGAACGCCGGAGGGCGAAATCATCGGTTAACAATAGGCTTTCGCCTGCCTGAACATCGTACAATTTCAGGCGGGCGAAACTATTTTAGGTCAATTATCATGAACAGCAACCGCTTTTCAGATAGTCGGCTGTATAAACGCGCTAACCGCGCATGATCACAAAGGAACCTCTATGTCCAAAATCACAGCAACAGGCTACAAGCGCCGCCACGGCGACAGGGCAGACGGCAGATATCTGCGCGGTCTTGACCCGTATCACAAAATGATGGCGTATATAATGCCGACGCGCAACGACGCGCAAAACCTATTCACAGACACAATCCAAACAGACAAGGTAGACGCGTATCTGCGCAAAAAACGCCTTGAAGACGGCATTAATACCGCAAGCTTTCTGCACTTTGTAACGGCGGCCTATGTGCGCACCTGTTCACAGTTTCCGGAGATAAACCGCTTTATCGCGGGTCAGCGCGTATACGCGCGGTACTACCCCGAGCTTGTCATGTCAATCAAGCTGAAAATGGAGGCCACCGCCCCGGAAACGTCCATAAAGGTTCCGTTTGACGTAAAGGATACGTTTGAGCAGGTCGTCGAAAAAATGCAGAAGCAGGTAGACGCGGCGCGCTCCGGCGCAACCGCAACAGACAATATCGCGGATACATTAATGAAGCTGCCGCGCCTTTTACTGAAGTTTACGGTCTGGCTTCTGCGCACGCTCGACTATTTCGGCAAAATACCAAGGGTCGTGCTGGAGGCCAGCCCGTTCCACGGCTCGGTCATAATAACAGACCTCGGCTCAATGGGCATACCGCCTATCCACCACCACATATATAATTTCGGGACGCTGCCGATATTCGTCGGCCTCGGCGCGAAAAGAAAAACCTACGAGCTGCAGGAGGACGGCAGCATTGTCAAGAAAAAGATGTTCGACCTGCTTGTAGTTTCAGATGAGCGCATAACAGACGGGTTCTATTTCGCGCACGCGTTTAAGTACCTGAAATACCTGTTCAAAAATCCGGAGCTTCTGGACGCGCCGCCGGAAAAGGTTGTGGAGGACGTGAAGTAAGTCCGCATTCGGCCGCAGAAATACTGTTATCATATAAACCCTTTGCCGGACATATATTCTTATATGACTGACAAATTATCCTTCAAAAGCCGTAAAATAAGGCTTCTCATAAAGCTTGCCGTTGCGCTGATAATCCTTGCGGCGGCGGTTTCGTTTACTCGGTATGTCTACCTGTCCCTGCGCCCGAAAAACAGGGCGGCGATGTTCTCAAGCATCGCGTTCCCGACGCTTATTATAGACGCGGGTCACGGCGGAACAGACGGCGGAGCGGTCTCACCCAACGGAGTCGTTGAGGCGGGCATAAATCTCGACATTGCCCGCAGGCTCCAGCTTGTCGCGCAGTTCTACGGGTTCGATACGGTCATGACGCGCAGGGAGGCGGATATTGCTTACCCGCAGGACGCGAAAACGCTCCGGCAGCGCAAGCAGTACGACCAAAAAACGCGCCTGAAGCTGATAAACTCAACCCCGAATTCGGTGTTCATAAGCATACACCAAAACATTTACCCAAAGGCCGCGCCCTTTGGCGCGCAGGTTCTGTATTCGCCGACGGACGGCAGCCGTGAGCTCGGCGTAACGGTTCAGGAGCTGCTGAAATCCACGCTGAACACCGATACGCGTACTAACCGGCGCGGAGCCGTCAAGGTTCAGAAATCGATCTATCTGATGAACAGCCTCAAGTGCAAGGCGATCCTTGTCGAGTGCGGCTTTCTGTCTAACCCGCAGGATGAGAGCGTTTTGCAGGAGGCGGCGTATCAGACAAAGCTCGCGGCGATCATATTTTCCGGCTTTTGCCGCAACCTGTCCGGCAAATACCCGGTAGCTCCCGTAGAAAAACCGGCGGACGCGCAGGAACCGGACGACCAAAACACACCGACCTATCACCTGACGGAAGACTTGCTTTGAGCATAAGCTGACAGGCTCACTGTCCGAAAGCTTTTACGTCAGGCAAGCCCCTAACAACCCGCTAACAACCTCTTAACAACCCCTTAACAACCCTACAACAAAGCCAAAGCAGAACAAATGAAACCAAAAAAAGTTTATGTGTGTACAGATTGCGGAAACGAGACCGCCGCCTGGCAGGGGCAATGCCCCGCCTGCGGGTCTTGGAACACGCTTTCTGAGATGAAGCTAGACGCACCCTCAAGGGGTGCGTCTTTTGCGCGCTCAGCCGGAACACTACAGCCGTTTGCGCCGAAAAAGCTGGCGGAGCTTTCCTCCGCCGAAGAGGAACGGATAAAAACGCACATCAGCGAGTTTGACCGCGTGCTTGGCGGCGGCATTGTGCGCGGGTCGCTCGTTCTCGTCGGCGGCAGTCCCGGAATCGGCAAGTCAACGCTGCTGCTGCAAATCTGCGGCAGCGTGCCTAAGGGGACAAAGGTGCTGTACGTCTCGGGCGAAGAATCCGAACGCCAGCTGAAAATGCGCGCCGACAGGCTCGGACTCGCGTCCGACAGCCTGTTTGTTCTGACCGAAACAAATATAGACGAAATCATCGCCGCAGCGGCAGAAGCAAAGCCGGATATACTGATTGCGGACTCAATCCAAACGCTCTACAATCCGTCAGGCAATTCCTCTCCCGGCAGCGTCACGCAGGTAAAGGACTGCGCGATGTCGCTTATGCGCTTTGCAAAGGCCTCCGGCTGCGCGGTGTTTTTAGTCGGCCATGTCAACAAGGAGGGCGCGATTGCCGGCCCTCTGGTGCTGGAGCATATGGTGGACAGCGTGCTCCAGTTTGAGGGCGACAGGCAGACAAGCTACAGAATTCTGCGCGCAAAAAAGAACCGCTTCGGCTCGACAAACGAAATCGGCGTTTTTGAAATGAACTCTGCGGGGCTGAAAGAAGTGCTGAATCCGTCGGAGGAAATGCTCTCCGGCCGCCCGAAAAACACGCCGGGAACGTGCGTTACCTGCGTGTGCGAGGGCTCGCGGCAGCTTCTCGCGGAGGTGCAGGCGCTCGCCGCGCCTACCTCGCTGAACAACCCCCGCCGCGTGGCACAGGGAATCGAGTATTCGCGCGCGCTTATGCTGCTGGCCGTCGCCGAAAAGCGCGCCGGACTGCGGGTTTCGGGGTGCGACTGCTATTTTAACGTAATCGGCGGACTTGAGCTTGCCGAAACGGGCGCGGATCTCGCGACAGTTCTCGCGCTTGCCTCAAGCTACCGCGACGTACCCGTCGGGGACGACATCGTCGCAATCGGCGAGGTCGGCCTGACCGGCGAGCTGCGCTCAACGCAGCGCATAGCCGACCGCGTGAATGAGGCGCAGCGGCTCGGCTTTGCCCGCGTGATAGTTCCGCGTGCGAACCGCGGGAAATTTTCTCCGCCGGACGGGATTGAGGTGCTGTACGCAAGAAATATTGTCGAGGCGCTGAAGCTTACGGGAATCTTTGATTAGCCGCACACAAAACGCCAATGCCTAACGGACAAGAAAACCGCCAATTCCATATCGCAATGCGCCTGTCGTTTGACGGCACGCGCTATCACGGCTGGCAGCGCCAAAAAAACGCCGTCACGGTTCAGGAAACCGTTGAGACGGCGCTTTTTCGTGCGCTCGGCGAAGAGATTACCGTTCAGGGCTGCGGCAGAACGGACGCGGGCGTGCACGCGCTGGACTACTGCGCCGATTTCTTCACGGACTGCCGAATTCCGCCTGAGCGTCTGCCGTTTGCCGTAAACGCGGAGCTCCCGCCGGACATTGCGGTCAAAAGCGCGGGATATGCCGCGCCGGACTTTAATTCAGTGCTCTCGTGCGTCAAAAAAGAGTACAAATACAGGATTTTTCTTGCAAAGCTGCGCGACCCGTTCGAGACAAGCCGCTCGCTGTTTTACCCGTACCCGCTGCGCCTGCCGCAAATGCGCGAGGCCGCGCGGTGGATTTGCGGCACTCACGATTTTGCGGCTCTGCGCTCAGTCGGCACGGAGACGAAAACGACAATCCGCACAGTGCATTGGATTGAGCTTGACGAGTACGAAAGCTCACTGGAAATCCGCGTTTGCGCAAACGGATTTTTGTACAATATGGCGCGCGCGATTGCGGGAACGCTGCTGTACGTTTCCGAGGGCAAGCTCGCGCCGGAAGAGCTTCCCGCAATCCTGGAGAGCGAAGACCGCCGCCGCGCGGGACCGACCGCCCCGCCGCAGGGGCTGTATATGAACAGGCTGTGGTATGGGGACGAAGCCTCGGGAATGCCGGAAATCTAGCTTAAACTGTGGAAAAAGCGGCCTTTGGGTCCGCCTGACATAAGGAAGCTGGCGATACCCCCGGTAAAATCAGCGTTTTTTATGGCAAATGCTGATATGAGTTATATTAAAAATCACCGGCAAATTAGAATTTGCAGGGATTGAAAAAAGGAGGACAGTCCACAATGGAAACAATTAAGCTCCATTCGATAAAAACACATCTTGGCGAATACTGGTTTTGCCCACGGAACAATCCCACTCAAAACACATTTCTGTATACCCCAAAACATCAAATCTATCACCTTGATATGGATTTTGAATTGCGACAGTGCGGTTTTTTCAGCAAGGAGGCAAAATCCGGGTTCGGCTCTAAAATTTCATTCCATCCGTTTTTGCATGAGGTCGCGTTTGTGATGAATGACGTTGCTTATGTTCCTTACACACCCAAAGGGTGCGGCAGTCTGGCAAAGGGCGATTTCGCAGGAAACATCCTCTGGAAGCGGGAGGGAAAATTTTCGACGGTTCTCTTTTCGCGTGACGGCGCAAAAATCTGGGCGGCGGAGAATCTTGACAATGAGTATTTGAAGCTATCGGTGTTTGACAGTCAAAGCGGCGATATTCTTGCCTCCAAAGCGTTCGATGACGAAATGTTCCAAAGTGATTTGCGTTTGAGCGATATTCCGTGGTCAGATGATGTCACCCTTAAACTCGGAGCTGGACAGGACGGCATTATGGTGTATGCGCTTGGCAATGAAGCTGCTACGATTACTATGTGCGAAATGTTCCCGTCCACTTCCTGCATCACTCCGGCGTGGCACCCGGAGGGGAAAAAACTGCTCACGCTGGAAAATGACGAGCATAGGTACTATCAGTATTCATGGCCTGAACCGGCAGTGCTTGCACGGCAAGAAGATGTGGATTTTGAGGACGATGACGACAATATTAGACCCGGCTATGGACTGGTGTTTCTGCGGGATGGGCTTGCCGTTACGCAGAGTGCGACATATAGGCTGTTTCTATTTGATCCGGACAAAATGGAACGCATTGCGGAAATCGTCATACCGGGTTTTGAACCCATGCCTACGAATGTAGTGTTTCCAAGGCTGAAAGATGATACTGCGCCGTATTCGCTCATCACCTATTTTAGCAGGGTCGGCAATATTTTTATCGCGAGAACCGGAAAAGAAACCAAGACACAAGCAGTCTTTCTATTCGACATATCGCGTTTTACGGACAATCAGGAATAAATCAAACTCATCGGCAAATTCCAGTTTGCAGAGCAAAAGCGGATACCTCAAATGAGGTATCCGCTTTTTTTACCGCTTCGCCGCCTTTCGCAGGGCGTTTTTTCTTTTCCCGCAGTCCTCGGCTACAGCAGCGCCTTCTCCAACTCCGCAAAGTCCCGCACGACACGCGCCGCACCCGCCGCCAGAAGCTCGTCCTCGCTGCCGTAGCCCCACAAAACGCCGATTCCGTCAATCCCAAGCTTCGCGGCTCCCCGCATATCAAACTCGCGGTCGCCTATCATAACCGCCCCGCGCCTATCCCGAACGCCGAGCGACTCCAGCGCGTATGTTATCAGTTCATTTTTCTCGCTGCGGCCTCCGTCAAGCTCCGAGCCCGCTATAAAGTCAAAGAACCCGGCAAAGCCGAACCTCTCCGCAATCCTTTCCGCGTAAACCCGGGGCTTTGACGTTGCGATTGCAAGCGTTTTTCCCGCGCTCCTGAGCTTTTGCAGCAGCTCCGGCATACCGTCGTACGGCGTGTTTTCAAAGATTCCCGTTTCGGCAAAATACTCGCGGTATTTCGCAACGGCGGTCTCAGCTTGCTCGTCCGAAAAGCCACAGAACTGCCGGAACGAGTCCCGCAAAGGCGGCCCTATAAATTTTGTCAGGCTGTCGGGGTTCTCTGTCTCGATACCGAAGTGTCTCAGCGCGTAGGCGACGGAGCGCGTTATGCCTAGCTTTGGGTCGGTCAGCGTGCCGTCCAGGTCAAAAAGAATTGGGTTATACAAAATGCTCCTTTATACGGCAAAAGAGGGTCAGCGCCCTCTTTTGCTGTATGCGATATTTTTCAGCCCGCCTTTTTCCTGTGCTTTGCGACGCGCAGCTTGAGATACAGTCCCGGCAGCCTGTTTATTACCAGGTTTTTAACGCTTTTGCGCCCTTTGGCATACCCGTCGTGCAGCCGCACTAGGAATTTACGCGGCACAAGCCGCCCTGTCACGCGGTAGTCGAGCCATTTTTCATATGCGCGGCCTGCTTTGCCCGGCATATCAAACGCGCGCTTGTACCGCTTTATAAAGTGCAGGAAATACGCCTCGATAAACAGCACCTCGTGCTCCGGAAAGGACTTCTGCACCAGCGGCACGCGCGTTTCAGGCGTCAGCTTATCCGGCAAAAAGCCCGCGTCCTTCGCGATTTTGTAAAGCTCCGTGCCGGGATAGGGATAAAAAATGTTCGGAATCGCAAGGTCGCATTTCATCCGCGCGTTGAGCTTAATTGTCTTGAGCGCCTTGTGAATGTCCTCATACGGCAGTCCGATAATGTTGTAGGAAAGGTTCTCAATCCCGTATTTGTGGAACCACTGCGAGCAGTTTATCATCATCTCGTCCGTCTGATAGCGGTGCAGGTAGTTAAACCGAATATCCTCGTCGCCCGTCTCAACGCCGATGTCGATTGTGTAGCACCCGGCCTCCTTCAGGCGGCGCACCGTGTCCTCCGTGATAATGTCGAACCGCAGGTTGCACGTAAACGGCAGGTGGATTTCCTTTTTGTACAGCTCAATGAATTCGTCGAACCATTCCGCGAACATATTGAAAATCGCGTCGCGGAAGTTCAGGAATTTGATGTTCGGGTATTTCGCGAGCAGTGTTTTCAGGTACAGAATGCTGTTTTCCGGCGTGCGGAACCGCGCGTATATCTTTTTGTTCGGATACACGCTGCGGAAGTTCGCGTTGCCGCAATATGTGCAGTTGTAAAGGCACCCGCGCGATAGCAGCACAATCGCGGTGTCGACCTTCATGCTGGCGAGGTTCTTGTAGTCAAAAAGGTCAAAATCCGGTATCGGCAAAACGTCTATATCCTGAAACAGCGGGCGCACGGGGTTC
This sequence comes from Oscillospiraceae bacterium, assembly GCA_031272845.1. Lineage (GTDB taxonomy): Bacteria > Bacillota > Clostridia > Oscillospirales > Oscillospiraceae > JAIRRO01. The sequence goes on along the minus strand of JAISTA010000055.1, from coordinate 916 downwards.
TTGATAAGCTCGCCGGACTGCTTGGCACGGAACCAAAAGCTCTCAATCGCACTGTAATCCTCGCCTGCGGCCAGCTTGTCGCACAGCTCAAGCTCGGCGTACTCGCCGTCTCCGATACAAACGCCGTCTACTCCGGGAATCTCGATCATTTCCTCAGGAGCAAGCGTCGAGTGATATCCACCTGTGATAATCATCGCGTCAGGGCAGACCTCTTTTGTCCACGCGATGTACTTTATGGAGTCGGGCACAGCCGTTGTGCGCACGGAAAAGCCGATCAGGTCAAAATGTCCGTGCTCCTTTTCGAGCCTCTTCAGCTTGTTCTGGTAATCCTCGCGCGAGTGCAGATAAATCAGGTGCAGCAGGTTCACAGAGTGTCCCGCGCCCTTTAATACGGCGGAAATTGAGGCAAGGCCCTCGGCGTAGTTGCCGCCGGTTGCTCTTGCCGTGACGTCCCTGTCCGTGTAGTCAGGGTAAACGAGCAGCATATTTGTTTTCTTTTCGATAGTAGACATAAAGGCTTCCTGTTGGTATGTAGCGCCTGCCGCGCGGCGGCGGGGACGTTTTTCTGTTTTCCGTTTTTTCGTATAAGTATACCCTGATTTTTGCAGGGTGAAACGCAGATTTATTGTGATTGTATTGTAACACGGATGCAGGGGTGGTGTCAAGGTAAAGAATTTCTTTGGCGGAGCGTCGCTGGGGTTCTTTGTGACGGAAATCTATTGGCGGGAACGAAAAGTTCTCTGTTTGGGGCGGGGTGCAGAGTTTGGAATTTGGACTCGGCTTTGTTGCGGCTCACTGCTAGAGCGCCTACGCGGCGGGCGGTTACTTTTTCCGCTTCGCCGGAAAAAGTAACCAAAAAGGGGCGACTTCTTTTAGAAAGAAGCAAATCTTTTTTTATGCCGGGCAGGCGCAGGTG
>JAISTA010000051.1 GCA_031272845.1 Oscillospiraceae bacterium | reverse complement strand
ATAAAAAAAGATTTGCTTCTTTCTAAAAGAAGTCGCCCCTTTTTGGTTACTTTTTCCGGCGAAGCGGAAAAAGTAACCGCCCGCCGCGTAGGCGTTCTAGCTTCGCCGTGAAGGGACGCCGAGTCTCTATTCCAAACACCGCACCCGCTCCAAACAGAGAACTTTTCGTTCCCGCCTTGAGATTTCCGTCAAAAAGAACCAACACCTGCGCGGACAAATCCCTATTCCAAGCCCCGCACCCGCCCCAAACAGAGAACTTTTCGTTCCCGCCGCAAGCTTTCCGTTGCAAAGAACCCCGGCAACGCGCCAAGCTGCCCCCTCTAATTAAACACCACCCCAGGAACCCTCCCGACAATAACCGTCTCCGCTACCGCCACATCGGTAACCATCGTGACCGTGTTGTGTCCGCCGGGGTACAGCACGGCTATGTCCGCCGAAATACGGATACCTATTTTATGGCGCGTCATATTAACGCCCGCCTCGGAAAAGTCGTTCGTTATCTCCGTTTGCAGGTTGTTGACCGTCGAGAGCTTAACCGTCACCTTCGGCCCGTGCCCGAACAGCAAAACCCCGCCGCAAATGTCTCCGAGCGGGATTTTGTATTCCGAGGACAGATAAGGCAGCACGTCCCGCGCGATTCTGTAGGCGACCTCAAATTGCAGCTTATTGATCGCGCCGCTGTCTGTTGTTATCGCAGAAATGTTGCCCTCGTTGTCGTATTTCAGGGTGACAAGGCTGTCGTAGTCAAACGTGCCTGCGGCGGCCTCCTCGGAAAGAATCTGCGTGACCGAGGTCTGAAAAAACTCTGACGCTTTAGTCTGAGCCAGCGCCAAAAACAGCGACTCGGAATTCTTAAAGGTCCTTGCGAGGAACACAGAAAACCAAATGATAAGCGTGACGGCCGCAACTGCCGCAATAATCAGCCGGCGGCGCGTTTTCGGCGAAAGCCGGGCTCCGGGTACTCTTTTTCGTATTGTGAAGGCGCTGTTTCTTGCGTGATTTCTTAAATAAACAAAACGCATATGCAAACCTCCGGATGTAGTCAATTAGGGGGTGTTCACTATTCTGAAATAGCCGGTTTCAAGAAACATTTTGAGCGATTTTCGGAGAAGAGGACGCAGGCGGGCTGACTCCCTCCAAGGACGACGAGCCGAAAAGCGCCGAAATTTGCTTGAAACCGGCTTTGAACGGGTAGTGTCAGCACCCCCTAACTCGACTATATTTAAAATATGCGCCAAAATTGCGCATTATACCGAACGCCCGCCGCGCCGCAAAAGCAAAAACGGCCGCGCGGGTTATATACCCGCACAGCCGTTTTTGTGCATTTGCGTTTGCGCGCGCTCGATGCGCGGCAAAGCGTTTGCTTATGACGCTTACAGCGAAATCGCTTCTACAGGACAGGTTCCGACGCATGAGCCGCAGTTGACGCATGTCGCCTCATTGACCTGATACTGTGAATCTCCCGCCGTGATTGCCTCGACAGGACACGACGCCGCGCATGAACCGCACGAAACGCAAGCGCTGCTTATTGTTGCTGCCATAAATAGTCCTCCTTCCGATTTAGATTATTTATGCGGGCAAGGGCGTTGCCGCCGCAGTCCGCTATTTTTATTATAGCATAAATTATCGGAATTTCAAGAGGGAATTTTGGTGTCTTTCGAGTGTCTTTTTGGCGACAGACCTTCGGGACCTTTTGTCATCGGATTTTTTCAATTTTACGCAAAAAACAAGGCAAGGCATAAAAGTGTCTTGCCTTGTTTGGCTTTGCGGTTACCTATTTAGCTTTTCAGGCCGAAGTGCCGTTCAACCTGCGCGAGCGTGTCCGCGACCGTGCTGTTGTCGTCGCGGGAAATGTAAAGCACATCGCTTTCGTACAGCTCGTCCAAGAAAAGCTCGTTGCCGTATCGCAGCATTTGGTACAGATTTTCGAGCTTGCGCTCCGGCTCTTGCAAGGTCATAATCAGGTCGTAAATCTCCTGATGTCCGGGGCGGTTCAGATAGTCGCGGACAATTCTGTCAGTGTCGGTGACAAGAAATACTACCCGATTGTAATCGGTGAGCGACTTCATCAGCTTTATCGGCATATGCGTGTCTACAACCACTTTTTGTGTATCCGCGAGCTTTATCAGCTCAAGAAGCGTCATCGGACGCTGTTCTTTGCCTGAAGCCTCAAGCAATTTGTGATATTCCCGAAACGGACGGTCAAAATATTCTTCCCAATCCATGTCCCGCTTAAAACCGGGCATTTTCATCATTGCAGGCTGATGCTCGGTGTCGGCAATCAGCTTGTATTCCTCAGAGCCGACGTCACCGTCAACCCATAGAAAACCGTGCTTTTCAGCAAGCGCCTTTGAAATTGTGGTCTTGCCTCCGCACGCCGTTCCGCAGAAAAAGTAGACGTTTCGCAGGTGATATTTTAGTATATTTTCAGCTATGTTCATAATTGTGAACTCCTTAGTAATGTGGATTTTTGCACAGCAAATCAAGCCCCTTGCGCAGGGGCGTTGAAAAAAATTACCGATTTGTTGCTATCGAATCCGCATTGCGGACATACGTTCACCGTTTCACATATTTGAATATGCGCCTTTTAAGACTATTGTAACAGAGTTTTGGCGGAATTACAACTATTGATTGGGCGATGCAAATGGGCGTTCCGTGCACGCCCGCACCGCGCCCTGCGCTATTGCGGCAGGAACGTGGGTGCGTGTCCCGTGCGCCGGGGTGATAATCCGCCGTAGGGGACGGCGTCCTCGACGTCCCACCTTTGGTTCGCCGCCAGAATTTGCGGCAAACGACATGACCGTTCGGCACTGGTGCGGTTAGGTGCGGTTGTCCTATGTTGCGCTTTGCGCGTCCTGGACGTGCGGGTGCGGTGGTTGTGGTTGGATTTCGAGCAGGATGTTCTGTAGGGGACGCTGCCCTCAGCGTCCCGTGCGTTTATTGCTTGAGTTTATGTGTTTTTTTAGCACAAATGCCGTGGTCTCGACATTCCGCACGTCAATTGTTCAGTTGCGGTGTTTCTAGGACGGCAACGCCGTGGTCTCGGGGACGGGACGCTGAGGGCAGCGTCCCCTACATTGGGTTGCCGCACCTCGCCGCGTCGGGAGACGCACCAATCTCCAGCACAACGTGCGTCAGCGATCGTAGCAGCACCGTCCTTCCAACCACCACCCCCACCGCACCTCGCGCACACCGACAGCCTAACCTAAGTCTTTAGCGCCGGACAGGCTTCGCCCCTGTGTGCGGCGGTGCGCAGGCGTTCGGACGCTGCACCGCACTTCTTGCGGTGTGGGTAGGGACTACATTGTACCACCGCTGTCTGCCCGGAATAAAGCGATTTTGCTTATTTTCTCAAGCTAAAAGAAGTCGCCCCTTTTTGTTTACTTTTTCCGGCGAACCGGAAAATGTAACCGCCCGCCGCGTAGGCGCTTTAGCAGTGAATAGAAGAACAGCTAAATCCCAATTTCAAACACCGCAACCCGCCC